>NZ_JACKYY010000038.1:0-31489 GCF_015100075.1 Acidithiobacillus sp. HP-11 | reverse complement strand
CCGTAAGTCCGTGCTAAATGGATCGCGCTCTTGCCCTTGATGTAACCCACCACACTGGATACTGCGTACTTCGGCGGTATCGAAATCAGCATATGCCCATGGTCAACCATCAGATGTCCTTCTTCTATCCGGCTTTCCTTATGCCGGGACAAAGCCCGAAATACCTCTCCAAGATCATTCCGTAACTGACCATACAACACCCTACGTCGGCACTTCGGAATAAATACTATGTGATATTTACACTCCCACCTGCTGTGCCTTAGGCCCAATATCTCGTCGATCGGTTTCTACTTCGTCGTGTGGTTGGCGGCTCACAGCGTCGGTTCTCCGATGGACGCCACTATATGTCAAACATCTACTGTCACCCCGGCAGAGCCAGGGAATTTCCTGTTTTTCGTTAAAAGTAACTTATAGAAACGCATTTTTATTGAGATTTTATGATTACAGTTGTGATACTGAGGTGGCTTTTGAATAGATTTCCATGAAAATTTTTAATGCTCTATAAAAAATTTAAAACAGACGGACGGATGGCAAGTGACAAAGCCGCCTACTCGGCATATCATTGATTAGCAAATAATAAACTTAAAATAAGAGCACGGTTTGGGTGCGTGCTGGTAGCATAATGTTTATTATAATCAATGTAGTTGGCTAGGTATCAACAGGGAAGAGTGTTGATGGGTAGCTTGGCGATAAGTATGGGGTAACAAATTGCAGTTTTCCGGTGTGCGGGACTTTGATCTGGTCCAATCCAGCAGCGCCTTGCGGGATTCATTGCTGCAGAACTGGGCGGCCGGCGGAGATGTAACACATTGTTATCTGGCAGTATTTACATTTTTCGGTAATACGGCTCCGGATGGCCCCGGCTTTGCCATAGCGGTTCGCACTGGCCAGCCAAAGAGCTTTTATATGCCTCCCCAGGTCGAAAAAAATCCTGAAAACAGTATCCCGGATTCAGGGCAATGGTACGCCGTGTTTAACATGCCCGGCAATATGATTTGATTGGGCAATATGCCATCCATAATGGGAAAATGTATTGCATTCATATCTCTCCGCCCACAAACTCAAACTGACGGTGGCCTTTTTTGCGGGGGTTTACTACACCCCGATCATAATCACGATATATCACCTTGGATGGCGTCCAATTTAGACTTGGCATTATTGCTGGAATGACTTCTATCCGGTCTATGAGGCATCCCAATGAGATACTTTATAGGCTTTTATAACAATTTTATTGTATTTATTTTTTGACTATATGTTTGATAGTCAAAAAAATGCAACGGAAGGGACTTTTTTGGGTCATATGGGGTTTCAGTCCAATCTTTTGGCCAGATCTTCAGCTTTTAAGTGAGTGTACCGCTTCAACATCTGCAAGGTCTTGTGGCCGGTAATTGCAGACGCTTCCATTGGGTTGAAGCCTTTTTCAAAAAAACGGCTAGTGGCTTCGTGTCGCAGGTCGTGAAAATGCAAGTCCTCGATGCCAGCACGGGCGCAGTTACGGGCAAAGGCTTGTTTTATCGCCTCGTATGTTGTTCCAAATACGCGGCCATCGTCATGTGACCGGGGCAATTCCTGCAGCAACTGAATGGCCCGACTGGATAAAGGAACTGTTCGTGCGTCGCCATTTTTCGTCTTGGTCAGGTGTGCCGTGCGTTTTTTTAAATCAATGTCTGACCATTGCAAGCCATCGCTGACTTTCGTTTTAACCTTGTTCCCTTCGGCATCTTTCAGATACCTCCATGTTTCCAGTATTTCACCGGCCCGCATGGCGGTTTCAATCGCAAATAGAATTGCGGGACGCAACCATGCGGTCAACCCTTCGTCGCACGCAGCCAGCAGACGTGTTTCTTCGTCATCAATTAATCGTCTATCTCTGCCTTGGGGCAACTTGGGTTTGCGGACCAATTCAACTGGGTTGTCTAAAGAGGACATCCGCCACTCTTTCTTTGCGACATTGTATAAATTGGAAAGCAGGGCAAGATGAAGCCTGATCGTGTTTGGCCCCTTCCCTTCGGCTTCCATCTCTTTTATTGACATTGCCACATCCTGCCCCTCAATGGATGCCATAAAGCGCTTTGCAATGGGGCGTTTTTGCCATTGCCTCAGATAGCCTATTTCTCGATCTCCGCTTTTCTTAGTTGGGATGATTTCTTGAGCGTAACGATTAAGCGCATCCTTGAGCGTGGTATGTTCTGCTTCACTCCGGTCCCGCCAGATGCCCTTGTCCATTTCGTTTTCAATGGACCGTGCCCATTGCTCTGCATCTTTTTTCTGTCGGAAGGTTTTGGAACTTGTGGGGTATCCCTTTCGGATTACCCGCGCTTGCCAGCCAATTAGGTTCTTGTCCCGGTCATAACGAGGGCCAATGGATGCCATTTTTCGTTCTCCTGCTCAATCATACTTGTGATGCATTTGAGCATTTATTGAGCGAAAATTCAATTTGGCAAAGAAAAAGGACTTATCCATAAGCATAAGTCATTGTTTTAATTTGGTGCTGGCGAGAGGAATCGAACCCCTGACCCACTGATTACAAATCAGTAGCTCTACCGACTGAGCTACGCCAGCATCTCGGATACTGAATTATATCTTGATGCCACGCCCTGTGGCAACGCATCATACCGCCATGAGCACAGTAATCCGTTACACTCGAAGCCAGACCATGCTTTCTCGGGCCATTTGACGCATTTAATCATAGTGAGGCGGTTCTACATGCATAATCGTCGTACCTTCCTGAAATTTGCCGGACTGAGTGGAGTGGCGCTGCCGGTTGCGGGTATTGCTTTTTACTCTCACAACCTGATCTCTCGGGCTTTTGCAGGTTCAGAGCTGTCACTGCTGCATGGACAATATTCCACCTCGTGGATTGGCAACAGCTTTGCCGGAAAGGGTCAAAATGGTTCCGGTCGCTGGGTTCAGGATGAAATTGTGGCCATGACTGTCACGGATGAGGGCACGGTGCTGACCGCATCCTTGTGGGATGAGGCTGGGCGTTGTACCGGCCTGTATCGGGACAATGATACCAATGTCCAATGTCTCATGGCCGATGGTGAAGCCCGTTCAAGGGCCTGGGGTTGGGGCACCGCAGGAACCAGTGTAGCCGTAATCGGCCATCTGCTTTTTATCACCAATACTGCAGGGGACTTATTACAATTTTATTGGAGCGATCCACACAATATTCAATCGGCCATTAAATACCAGGCGCACAGCAAATCCGGATTGGCACTCGCCATGGCAGGACGCGCAGAAACCCTGGCCTTGGCCCTCAAAGGAGGCGGCATTCAGATCCGCAATCCGCAGGATATGAGCGTCCGCAACACCCTTCCATTATCGGATATCACCGGCCTCGCCATCGACTCGAAAAACTCCTTGTGGGTGATACAAAAAGGGCAAATCCTGCATTATGGTTTGGATGGTCAGATATTGCCCAGTCGGATTGGCAATGTGGCCAAAGCTACGGCTATTTCCATCGATAAAAATGATGTTCTGCTGATTTGCGATAATGGTCCGGATCAACAGGTACTGAGTTATACCCTCTCTTCTAAACCACAACTCAATCAGCGTTATGGGGTTCAGGGTGGGCTGCGGGCGGGCACACCGGGAAAAATGGCTGCCAACAAGTTTTTTGCCCTGCGCGGGGCCGGCCTGGATGCTGCTGGTAATCTTTATGTCGGCATGTGTTTTGGACCCAATTCCAATTCTCCGGTGCTTATTCGTTCTTTAAACCCCCAGCAGCAATTGCGTTGGGAGTTATCAAAATATGCCTGGGTGACCGCTTTCTGTTTTGACCCCCGCAGTGATGGCACAGTGGTTTATGGTCCTGAATCCATTTTTTCCTATGAGCCTGACCAGGAGCCCGGCAAAGGCTGGCAGGCAGAGGCCATTACTCTGGACGCTGTGCGCTACCCTGATGATCCACGCATTATGGGCAAAGATGCCTGCTCCACCGAACTACGCCATCTGCAGGGGAAAAGACTGCTGTACACCATGGGACAAACCGGAGGCGGATACGACTTATACGCCTTTGAACCGGCCCCAAGCCAAATTGCCCATCATGTGGCCAGCCTCAAGGGCGATGGATTTGCCTGGAACGTGGACGCGGAAGGGGGTATCTGGCGTGGGCAAACACCCGATCAAAACATCTGGCATTATGCCTTTGCTGCTTGGTCTGATGCGGGCATTCCCCGTTTTAAATCTCCGGTAAAATATCCGGTGCCCGAATTATTTACCCGGGTGACTCGTGCACATTATGACAGCAGCAGCGATAGTCTCTATATCGGTGGCTACACCGCCAATAAAGGCAAAAAAAGCTGGGGGCTGATAGGCGCAGTCGTCGCGCGCTATGATCACTGGAAAAGCGGAAAAGCGCAATTTCGCTGGGCGGCCAATATGCCCGAAGACGGACATGGCTTACCACCAAAAGCATTTGATATTGCCGGTGATTATCTGTTTACCATCGCCGTATTTCCCACCGCAGGCAAGGATGCGGTAGTAACTATTTTCCGCCTCGACAATGGGGCAAAGGTAGGGAACATTTCACCGGGAGCGGCGGTGGGCAATCAAAGCGGTTGGGTGGACATGATTCACGCTGTTCATGCCCTGCGCCGGAAAAACGGGCAGTACCTGATCATGGTCGAAGAAGATGCTCGCGGTAAAAATATTGTTTATCAGTGGACACCGGCCTAATGCTGCAGATCAGGCGGTGCTTCATGATGACGGTGTAATCCTATCCACAACAAGGCACCCGGCAGACTGGTCAGGACCATGGTGAAGCCGAGCAACAGGGAAAGCGCCAAAGCCTGATCATGCCCCATGTGCAAATAGCCCAGATAGAAAACCATCAGGCCTTCTCGCAGCCCCCAACCGGCAAAGGATATGGGCAGGGCCAGAAACAGACTGATTACCGGCCACACTACCCAGAGTGCTACGGCGTCCGGGGCCTCGCCAAGAGCATGGGCGAGTAGCCAGAAGGTCATAACTGATATGCACTGAATCGTAAAAGACAGAACAATGGTCGCGCTCAATGCCAGACGATGGCGCAGCAGTGCGCTCATCCCCAACCGAATATCATGAAGCTTGTCGCCGAGTTTTCCGGAAATTTTTTCGAGAAAATTCAGTAGCGGGCTTAAAATGAGAAGAACAATCAGTGCATAGGCAAATAGCAGAATCCCGATGGTCCAGCCCATTTGCGGGAGCAGCCCCACCCTTGCTCCACCCAGAGCAAAGGCGACCGCTGCAATGACAATCAAAGCGCCCATCCCCATAAAGCGGTCACCAAAAACCGCTGCAAGCGCCAGCGGCATGGAACCGGTTTGCTGACGGGTGTACCAGGCACGAATCACATCACCGGAAACCGCCCCGGGCAATACCTGATTAAAATAGGCCCCAACCCAATTCAGCCGCAACAACCAGAGGATGGGAGCCGTGCGCTCCATAGCCAAGAGAATAATGCGCCAGCGAATAACCGATACCGATAAATTCAGGGCATAGGAGGCCATGGCCGCGACAAACCACCAGGGCCGCATTTCTGCAAAACGTTGACTGAGCGACGGCCAGTTGGTGTTATGCAAAAGCCAGAACAGAACGCCAATGGTAAAAACAATTTGTAACAGCAGTTGCCATCGGGTGTGGAGTTTTTTTCGGGACATGCCTGACTTTCAAAAGTGAATCAAGGGTCGGACTCTATGCGAGACCGCGCAGTGCTGCAAGTTCCCGATGGAACAAAGCCACCTTGTCCAGGCTTTCCTGATACTCCGCAGTAGCCACAGAGTCCGAGACAATGCCTCCACCTCCCCAGAACTGCAGTTCTCCCTGGCTGGCCGTGATGGTACGGATGGCGATATTCATATCCATTCTTCCACTGCGGTCGATATAACCGATGCTGCCACAATAAAGGCCGCGCGATGCGGCTTCGAGTTCATGGATGATTTCCATGGCACGGCGCTTAGGCGCACCCGTGATGGACCCTCCCGGAAAGCAGGCAGCCAGTGCGTGAAGGGGGTCCAATCCATCCTGTAATTGGGCTTCCACCACACTGACCAGATGATGGACCTGGGCGTTGGATTCCAGACCACAAAGCTGGATCACCTGCACGGAACCTGTTTTCGCCACCTTACCCAGATCATTGCGCAGCAAATCCACAATCATCACATTTTCCGCACGATCCTTGGGGCTATGCAGCAGGTCTTCGGCCAGGCGGATATCCTGCACAGCATCTGCAGAGCGGGGCCGTGTCCCTTTGATGGGCCGAACCTGCATTAGTCCCTGCCGGACCTGCAGCAATCTCTCTGGGGAAAAGCTCAATGCACTCCCCCAGGGAAAGCGCAGATAAGCCGAAAAAGCTGCAGGATTCATTGATCGCATCCGCTGATACAAATACCAGGGCGAGCCACTATAGGCGGCAGAAAACTTTTGTGCCAGATTGATCTGGTAACAATCACCGGCGTGAATATAAGCTTCCACCTGACGAAAAGCCTGGTCATATTGGGTAGGAGACCATTGCGCTTGCACAGCTCCGTGCGTCTGGAACACCGGCCATAGGGCAGGCTCCCGGACAGCTGCCAATCGGGCTTCCCATTGTAAACGTACACTGGCCATCTGATCTTCCGGGGCAAGCAGCCAGGAACAAGACTCCAGATGGTCAACCATGAAGGCCGTATCGTAAACGCCAAAGGCTGCTTCGGGCCAGGTCGCAGTCGCGGACATTGCAAGCCCCTGCTCCGCCAAAGCAAAATCATAAGCCAGGTAACCCAGAACCCCGCCGGTAAAGGGCAGATCTTCGCCCTGAGGCAACTGCGTTGCAGGCAGATTGGCAAGACTTTCCCGCAAGACCTGCCACAATGAAGATGTCGAAAGCTGTGCGGGCTGATTGCCATCGGCCACCCACAATTGTCCTTGATGCTGCCAGATACGGCGACGCGGTTGCGTCACCATAATGCTGTATCTCCCCTGCCCTGGCGTCCGGACACTACTATCCAGCCACTGCGACCAATCTGTTTCGGCAAGACTTGCAAATACCTTCTCAAGACGATCGGGATAGGCCAAAGCACAGCAAACCAAGGGAGACAACGTCATGATCCTGCCAAAAATATCGCCAAATAGAGCTTCGTAGCATAAGCGATGAAAGGCCCTTTGCCCACGAGCTCTTGACTACCGACCGATCGGTCGGTATTGTCTGGAATCTCCTTCAGGCTCAGGAAATGTCCATGCACGCCCATCGTTCTGCTTTGTCGTTGCTTGCCGCTGCGTTGCTGTTGAGCAGCAGTTCTGCCTGGGCAGAAAACCTGATTGACGCCTATCAGCAGGCCTACCATACCGACCCGGTACTGGCCCAGGCCCGCGCCGAACTGGCCGCACAAATGCAGGACAAGCCCCTGGCGCGTTCAGCCTTGCTGCCCCATGTGGGGGTTGGTGCAGCGGTGGGCTTCAATACCGCCGACATTACCGGCTTTGGCAATATCGACATTAATCGCGCCTATTTGTCCGACAGCTACAGCGTCAATATCACCCAATCCGTATTCAACGGCCAGGCCTGGACGGCGCTGAAACAGGCAGACTCGCGCATACAGGCCAGCGCTGCCGGCCTGACCTACACCGAACAGCAGCTCGCCCTGCAGGTCGCCAAGGCCTATTTCGGGGTGCTGGAAGCCCAGGCCCAGGAACGGGTGGCGAAAAAGCAGAAATCGTTGCTGGAGAGCATTTATCAGCAAACCGAAGCCACCCTGAAAATAGGCACGGGAGACATTATCGCCGTGCGTGAAGCCCAAGCCCGGGTTGATGCCGCCGAAGCCGATCTCATCAAAGCCAGCAACGGGGTGGCGATCGCCGAGAAACAGTTACAGCGCCTGACCCATCATCCCATCGGCGTGCTGGAGCCTCTGGGCCATTATCAGGCTCTGGGGCCGCAGCCTGATGATATGCAGAGCTGGGTGCACAGTGCTGTTCAGGATCAGCCGCTGATGCACCAGGCCCAGGCCCAGCTCCACACCGCCCAGCAGGAAGTCCAATACCATCAGCGCGCGCGCTGGCCGGTGGTCAACCTGCAGGGCGTAGCCCAGCATGCCCTCGGGAATCCCTTTCCGGGGCTGGTCATGAATCAGGCCGGCGTCAGCCTGAACTTGTCCGTCCCCCTGTATGAAGGCGGCAACATTTCCGCCTCCGTGCAAAAAGCCCAGGCGCAAACCGTAGCCAGTGTGGATCATGTCGCCAATGTGCGCGATGAAGTCACCCTGAACACCCAAACTGCTTTTCTCAATCTGAAAAACAGTGTGGCGCAGCTCAAGGCCGCCAAAGAAACCGTGGACTCTGCCAAACTATCCCTGGAAGGAACGCGCAAGGGCTATGAAGTGGGCACCCGCTCCATCATCGACCTGCTGCACACCGCCACCGACTACGTGCGGGCCGAGCAGGACTACAACGTCGCCTTCTACAATCAGGTGATCGCCCGGGTGCAGCTCAAGGCGGCCTCCGGACAAATCAATATGGCGGATTTACAGGCTATCAATGCCTTGTTGGTCAGGAACGTCACCCCATAACACCTCAGCCGAGGAGTATTCAACGCATGGCTATCCAGAAAAAAAAGCTGATCATTGTTGCGGTAGTGGCTCTGGCCATTGCAGGCGCAGTCGCCTATTGGCAAACCCGACCGGCTGCACCCAGCGATCAGGTAACCGTTTATGGGAATGTCGATATCCGTCAGGTGCAGGCAGCCTTTGATGATAATGGCCGGCTGCTCGATCTCCTGGTCCAGGAGGGCGATCGGGTCAAAAAAGGCCAGTTACTGGCAGAAATTGATCCCGTGCGTTTTCAGGATGCGGTAGACAAAGCCAGCGCTGCGGTGGCTGCGCAACAACAGGTATTGGCGCGCCTGCTGGCCGGTTCCCGTCCCGAAGAAATTGCCGAAGCTCGCGCCCAGGTTGCCGCTGCCCAAGCGACCATGGTCAACGCTGAAAGTACCTGGAAACGCCAGGAGTCCCTTGCCGCCCAGCAATATGTTTCCCGACAAAGCGCCGATAACGCGGCGGCTGCCCTGAAGACGGCCCGCGCCAATGCCGAACATGCCCAACAGGCCCTGTCTCTGGCGATTAAAGGCCCGCGTAAGGAAGACATTGCGGCAGCGCGGCAGGTGCTGCAGGCGGATAAAGCGGCCTTATCTTTAGCGCAGCGTGAGCTGGTGGATACGCGCCTCTATGCGCCCGATACCGGCGTGGTCCAGGACCGCATTCTGGAGCCGGGCGATATGGTTTCTCCGCAGACGCCGGTGTTTACCCTGGCACTGGATAATCCGGTTTGGGTGCGTGCCTACCTGCCCGAAAAGGCACTGGGTCAAGTTCGCCTGGGCATGAAAGCGAATATTCAAAGTGATTCTTTCCCCGGCAAAACCTTTTCCGGCTGGGTGGGTTTCATTTCACCCACCGCAGAATTTACGCCCAAGACCGTGCAAACCACCGAATTGCGCACCGAACTGGTCTACCGGGTGCGGGTTTATGCCTGTAACCCCCGGCATCAGCTGCGTCTCGGAATGCCCGTTACCGTGCATGTTTCCCTGCAAAACAATCCTCCGCAAAAATTGTCTGCGCATCCCTGCGGAAACTGAGTCGTGAGCGAAGCGGTTACGCCCCTGCATTTTGCTGATGTCAGCAAAAGCTTTGCCCGTGGCAAGGAGCGGGTGCAGGCACTGGATCATCTGGAGATAACTTTGCAGGCAGGCAGTATCACCGGGCTGCTGGGGCCGGACGGTGCGGGCAAAACGACCCTGATGCGTCTGTCAACGGGTCTGCTTTTGCCTGATAGCGGAACGGTTAGGGTTCTGGGGGCCGACACCCGCAGTCAGGCCAGCACGATTCAGAAACACATTGGCTACATGCCCCAGCGTTTTGGTCTGTATGAAGAACTCAGCGTACAGGAAAACCTGGATCTTTTTGCCGATTTACAAGGTTTGAATCGGGAGACGGCGCGGAGCCGCCAGCAGGAGTTGCTCAAGCTGACGGCGCTGGGTCCTTTTGGCGCCAGGCCTTCCGGAGCCCTGTCCGGCGGAATGAAACAGAAGCTGGGTCTGGCCTGTGCCCTGTTACGGGCGCCGCAATTGTTGCTGCTGGATGAACCGACCGTGGGCGTGGATCCCATTGCCCGCCGTGAACTCTGGGAAATCATTCAGGGCTTGCGCGAAAAAGGCCTGACCGTGTTGATGAGTACGGCCTATTTTGATGAGGCCGAACGCTGCGACGAAATCATTCTGTTACATCAGGGTAAATTGCTTAAAAAGAACACGCCGGCGGCATTCAGTGCGCCGCTTCAAGGCCGCTGTTTTCTGGTGAGCCAGCAAACGGCCAGCAAGCGACATCTCCGCGAAACCCTGCAAGCCCGTCCGGGTATTCAGGATGCGCGTATTCTTGCCAATGGCGTGCGGGTGCTTTGCCGGACCACGACCCAGCCCGAAACACGGGCAGGGGAGAACTGGCAAGCAGTGGCTCCGGCCTTTGAGGATGCTTTTGTGGATTTGCTGGGTGCTGCAACGTCCACGTCTGATGCGCCGTTGACCAGCAATACGGCGGCGGCAGAGCCAGCGCAGCCGATTTCTCCGGCGCCACCCAAGGCGGAATCCACAGCGGAAACCGTCATTGAAGTGCACGATCTCTGCAAGTTTTTCGGGCATTTCGAAGCCGTCAAGGGGAATAGCTTCAGCGTTCAGAAAGGGCAGATTTTCGGCCTGTTAGGGGCCAATGGTGCCGGTAAAAGCACGACTTTTCGCATGCTTTGCGGTCTGCTTCCCGCCTCATCAGGCACCTTGCGTGTGGCCGGGGTGGACATGCGCCACGCCAGTGCCCAGGCGCGGGCCCGCATCGGGTATGTCTCCCAGAAGTTTTCTCTTTACGGCAATCTCAGTTGTGACCAGAACCTGGCCTTTTTCTCGTCAGCCTATGGCTTGCGCGGGGCTGCGCGCCGGCAGCGACTGGATTGGGCGCGGCGGGAGTTCCAGTTGCAAGACTATCGCGACGTCAATGTAGATGAGCTTCCTCTGGGCATCAAACAACGCCTGGCCCTGGCTTGCGCCTTGTTGCACGAGCCCCCCATTCTCTTTCTGGACGAGCCCACTTCCGGTGTCGATCCCCTGGCCCGGCGGGAATTCTGGAAGCGGGTCAACGCACTGGCAGAAACCGGGGTGACGGTGATGATTACCACCCATTTCATGGATGAGGCCGAATATTGCGACAACCTGGTCCTGATGTCGCTCGGTGAAGTGCTGGCCCAGGGCAGTCCCGAGCAGGTGCGCGCCCAGGCCCGCAGTGAAGAACATCCTGACCCCAGCATGGAAGACGCATTCATCCTCCTGATTGAGCATCACGAAAGTCAAATCCGGAGATCCTCATGAATCTGCAGCGCCTGCGCGGCCTGATTCGTAAGGAGTTCATCCAGATTTTGCGAGACCCTTCGGCCATAGCCATTGCTTTTGTCCTGCCGGTATTCCTGCTGTTTTTATTTGGCTACGGTGTCTCGCTGGATGCCCGTCATATCCCCATTGCCGTTGTCGTGGACCAACCCACCGCAGAAACCAGCGCATTTGTGGGTGGGCTACAACATTCACCGTATTTCACGCCGGAAATATACGGCAGTCTGCATCAGGCCCGGGAGGCAGTCATGGACCGCAAGGTCGATGGGATTGTCTGGCTGCGTGCTGATTTCAGTCGCCAGGTTATTCAGGGCAAAACGGCGCCCATCGGCGTGTTGGTCAACGGGGTGGATGCCAATAATGCCCGCATTATGGAAGGCTATATGCAGGGTGTCTGGCAAAACTGGCTGCAACAGCGTGCCCTCAATGCGGGCAAGCCGCTGATTATCCCCATCAATGCCGAACCACGCATCTGGTTCAATCCGGCCTTGCGCAGTCGCGATTTTCTGGTTCCCGGCCTGATTGCCGTCATCATGACACTCATTGGCGCCTTGCTGACCGCGCTGGTGGTGGCGCGGGAATGGGAACGTGGAACCATGGAAGCTTTGATGGCTACGCCGGTCACCATGGCCGAGATTCTGCTCGGTAAGTTAATACCGTATTTCATCATGGGTATGGGTGGTCTGCTGTTGTCGGTGGCTCTGGCCGTCTGGCTTTTCGCTGTCCCGCTGGTGGGGAGTTTCTGGGTGTTGCTGGTCTGTTCGGCACTTTTTCTGTTGGCGGCGCTGGGTATGGGTCTGCTGATTTCCAGTGCGGCCCGCAACCAGTTTGTGGCCGGGCAGATTGCCATCATTGTCACCTTTTTACCGGCCTTCATTCTGTCGGGCTTCATTTTTGACATCCAGTCGATGCCCGCGCCTATCCGCCTGGTGACCCACATTGTTGCCGCCGGTTATTTTGTCAGCATCCTGCAGACGGTGTTTCTTGTCGGTGATGTGTGGTCCATCATTCTCTGGAATAGTCTGGCTTTGCTGTTAATGGCCCTGTTTTTTCTGGGGGTTACCTGGCGACGTTCGCGTAAGAGGTTAGACTGATGCTGGCACGCATATGGGCCTTGGTGATCAAGGAATTTCTTGCGCTCCTGCGCGATAAAAAAAGCCGTTTTGTACTGATCGGACCGCCGATTATCCAGCTGCTGGTGTTTGGATATGCCGCTACCTACGACCTGAGCCATATTCCCTATGCGGTTTATAACCAGGACAGCGGCTTTGCTTCCCGGCAACTATTGGGCGAATTTCAGGGATCCACCGCGTTTAAGCAGGTTGCAACCATTGAAAACGAAGGACAAATTGCTCCGCTCATCAATAATGAAAAAGTCTTGCTCGTCCTGAATATCGGCCCGCACTTTACCCGCGATTTGCTCATGCATCATCCCACGCCCTTGCAGGTGATCATCAATGGCCGCAACTCCAATACGGCCACCCTGGCCCTGAATTATGTCAATACGGTGTTGATGCACTTCGATGTACGCTGGGCGCAGGAACACCACTGGGGAAGACCGCCGGCGCAACTGGTAGTGCGTTCGTGGTTTAACCCCAATCTGCTGTCGCGCTGGTTTATCGTGCCGGGTATTGTGGCACTGCTGGTGTTGGTGGTGACGCTGTTGGTCACCGGTTTGTCCGTAGCCCGGGAGCGGGAACAAGGGACCTTTGATCAATTGCTGGTGACGCCCATGCGTCCCGTGGAAATTTTGCTGGGTAAGGCCATACCCGGTTTTGTGATCGGTGCGCTGGAAGGACTGTTTATTGTGCTGGTGGCGGTGTTCTGGTTTCAGGTGCCCTTTGTCGGCAGTATCCTTGCCCTTATCCTCGGTTTGGCTCTGTTCCTGATGGCTGCAGTCGGTATCGGCCTGATGATTTCTTCCCTATCGGTCACTCAACAGCAGGGCCTGCTGGGCGTGTTCATTTTTCTGGTGCCGGCCATCATTCTTTCGGGTTTCGCCACCCCCATTGCCAATATGCCCGAAGTGGTGCAATACCTGACCTATCTCAATCCCATGCGCTATTTTCTGGTGATTGTGCGCGGCGTTTTTCTGGAAGGGGACAACATCCCCATGCTCTGGCCCCAATACTGGCCCCTGGCCATTATCGCCCTGTGTTCCATGGCGGCGGCCGCATGGCTGTTCCGGCATCGGATGCAATGATGCGCTCTTTGACTCAACACGGTTCACCGAAGAACAAAATCATTATGCCGAATGGTTCAGCAGGAAACGCCAAGCGGGGACTACGTCAATTTTACCTGAAAAGACGGGAATTTGTTCTTCCTCGTTACGCGTTACGATAATGCCTTGGGCTTGTTGAAGTTCGGACATGGCTTCGGCCAGTGCAGTGGTTTCCCGTTTGCGGGTATGCGGATCGGCCATTGATTCGCACACCTGAACAAGCATGCGGGACTGGCCTTTCCGACCGGTGATAAAATCCACCTCCCGGCCCATCCTGGTTTTGTAATAATAAATATCCGGCGTTAGCCGTCGCAACGCGGTAAACACCAGGTTTTCCAGCAGATGCCCCGAGTTGACCAAAATGCCGGAGCTGATTGACGTCACCAGGGCATGATCGACGCAGTAAATTTTCTTGGGGTTGGTGTTCACCCTGGCCAACGAAGCATCAAAAATACGCACTGTGAACAGAATGAAGGCATCCTCGAACCATTCGAGATAATCGGCTACGGCGGATTTGGGTACCTTGTGCCCCAGGGATTTCAGATAACCGGTCAGATTGTTGATGGAATAGAGCGATCCGATGTTGTCCATCAACCAGTGTGCGAGATCAATGACAGCTTTGGGGTGGGCAATATCATGGCGCTCAACCAGATCAATGCTTTTTGAATGGTCAGGCGTTTTTTGGTGGAGAGCGGACCGGCACTGTCGATTCCCTTATAATCGAGAAATTCCAAAAATGAAAATGGAAACATTTCCCAGGAAATTGCCCGGCCACGCATCTGGGTCGCGATCTCCCTTGAAAGCATCTGCGCCGACGACCCAGTGATGTACACTTCACAATTTTCCGTACGCATTAACCGATCCACAAAGGGTTCCCAACCAGGAACCACCTGAATTTCATCAAAAAAACAATACACCTTCTCCGCATTCTTTTTTTCTGGATAGAGCGAAAAATAAGCCTCCAGAATCACCGCCAATTTGTCGTGTTGAAGATTGTGCAGGCGATCATCGAAAAAATTCAGGTAAAGGATGTTCTGCCGGTCAACCCCCGTATCCTGCAATTTCTTCATAAGCTGAAACATAAAAGTCGATTTACCGCTGCGCCGCACACCAATGCAAACGGTAGCCTTACCGGGCATATGTGAGACAGAAATCTGCCTGGCTATGCCGGTAGGCAGATCCATATCTTGAAAATCGAGGAAGATTTCTTTGAGTATGTCGATCACGTTGAATAATCATAACCGGATATGTGTCTATGATCCAGCGAAGGGTCGCGTGCTGTCCCATTCCCCGACGACCTTTCAGAAATCAGAGCGGCTCCGATGGTTGGTGCGACCATCAATCAATTCATGGTCCAGTCATCCCTGCGTGAAGCCGAGCGGATCATCGAACAAGAGCGGGTCATGCGTTTATCTGCCCAAGACACAGAGACCTTTATTCAGGCGTTGGAAAATCCGCCACCACCCAATGCTCAATTGAAGGCAGCACTGCAACACTATAGAGAAGCCAAGCGAGACGATGAAGATACAGGCTTTAACTGGCATCCGCGACCGAAAGGGCTTTGATTGTGGCGTCGAGGTCCTGAATTTTTGGCTTCGGCAAACAGCGTTGCAGCATCAAGCAAAGGGGATATCGCGAATATTTGTTGCCATAGCATCAGACGCTGAGGAGATAGAAAGTTACCACTCAGCAGGCTATGTAGATATTGGAGAAACCAGTATTCTCGGTTACTTTGCTTTGACCTCTGCCTTTGTTTTGTCCACTGATCTCACTCCCGAATTAGCCAGACGCTACCCGCGCCAGATCCCTGTTACCCGACTGGGGAGGCTGGCTGTTCATTCCAATCTGCAAGGGCAGGGGCTTGGACGTTTGTTGCTGGCTGATGCCGTCACCCGCTCTCGCAATGCCGCATTGTCAGTAGGCAGTGCAGGTATATTTGTAGATGCCAAAAATGCAGATGCAGTGCGATTCTACAAGCGCTATGGTTTTATTGCCTGCCATGAGCAACCCTACAAGCTGTATTTGCTGATGTGGCCCACAGTCAGGCTGAAATAACCAGCTTCATGTCATGCTATTGCCTTAAACACTACCCTGGTAACCAACAACGAGGCCGATTTTCGTATGTTCCCCGGTCTGACTATGGAAAACTGGGTGGATAATTGAGGCGCGGACATGGATACAGAACAAAACCATTATGCTGAATGGTTCAGCAAGAAACGCCAGGCGGGGCTGGCCTGTCCGATATCTTATCCAGCGAAGCGCCGCGCGTCCTTCAAAAGCAGGATGAGTTGCCGGTCGTCGTCTGGCGTCGGTTCGAATCCGAAACGGCGATAGAATGCATCAGCATCGGCGTCAAGGGGGTGCGTCAGCAAAGCCCGGATGCCCGCATGCTCGGCAATTGCAAGCGCCCGATGGATAGCATCTTGCAAAAGACTAAAGCCGATACCTTGTTTTTGATAATCGAGATCCACGGCAAGGCGTGCAAGAATAACTAGCGGAATCGGGTACTGTCCCATTCCCCGACGAATGCGTTCAGGTGAATCGAGTGTATCGATTTGGCCCACCGTCAGGCTGAAATAACCGACAACACGAGTTTTATCACAAACCACGAAGGTTCTCGCCGAGCCGCTACCTTGCGCCTGGCGGGCGTGACGCAACAGCCAGTCGGTGAGACCGGATTTACCGCAGTCAAAATCTTCCAGCCGATGTTGCGCATCGAGTGGCTGCGGCGCGGACAAGCTCATTTTTTGGCCCACACCGGGGCTCGGGAGAACAGATCGGCCAATCCGGGGTTGTCAGATTCTGGCCGATCGAGCATTTCCAGAATCGCTTGATACTGACTGCCGGTCACCATGAACAGGCGCTGGTCGAGCAGGGTCTGCTCGGCAGCCTGGTAAGCGGCATCGAGAATGAAATCAGTCAGTGATTTATGGGCGACCTCGGCGGCGCGACGCAGTACAGTTTCCTGAGCCGGTGTTGCGCGCAGTCCAAGGCGGGCCGAGCGCGTCGTAGTGTTTGTGGTCAGCATGGCAACCGTCCTTGTGGTGTACGTTGGGTGTCATGTTAGTACAAATGACGCTACTCGTCCAGGCGACTGTAAGCGGGTGACAGGGCTCATGTACATCCATGTATTTACATTGCTACCCAAACGGGCCGGAATAGAACCGGGCATAGGTAAAATGGGGGAGGGGGGACCAAGTGATCACGAAAATTTTCAGAAATGGCAATTCGCAGGCCGTCCGCATCCCGGCGGAACTGGCCTTCAAGAATTGGAAGAAAGAACGTTTTTACTTTGGTCTGAAAAACTGTGCTCCCAAAAGTTGATGTCTTTCTGTGACAATCCCAGGTCCTGCAAAACCGCACGCCAACCTTGCAGCGCTTCACAGCACTCGTGGACAATATGTGTCGCTTCCGACTTATCCAGACCAAAGGCCTCCACCATGGACAGCGCGTTTTGCAAAGTAGCCTGACGCCCTTCTTTACCGAGAGCGATGGATAAGTCGAATTGGGTATGCAGACCGGGGCGACTATGCGTTGGGTTGATGTCATATGCCGGTGATAATTGCCAGGTGCCGTCCACGCCCAGAATTACCGCATGATTACGCAGATGGTCATCCGTATTTCGGACCAGCCAGTTGAAGATCATTCTCCTGAAAAGCTCCGTCGCCCCAGACAGGTCCCCGAACATCCTCAGATGGTTGGCCAGGTCAGGATAACTGCCTAGCCGGTTTTCGCTTTCATCGAGATTCAAAAGAGACAAGCCACTGACCATGGCCAGGTGCTGCATGTTTTCTGGAGTGCCGACCCGGTCAAAGCGTTGCGACAGAAACACATGGCGACCATCCTGGAGTGGATACAGTTCGGTATTCGGCGTTGTGATTCCAGCGCGGCGGGCCAGTATCATGGTGGCCTGCTCCAGGAGACCTACGTCATAACTGTCCCGATAGGCGGGCAGCTTGGCCAGCCACATTTGCCCCTGGTGGTAAACCGAGAGTTTCGGGCGAGCGCCCCCCATACTGGTTCTTTGTACCAGAAAATCCGCCAACGGCTGCAGGGGATAGGATGATGGGCCTTCCTGCTCCAGAGATTCGACGGCCTGCACAATCGCAGACAGATCCGGCACGTCATCGGTCCTATTTACGGGCGCGGGGATCACCGGAGCGCTTTCCAGGTCTCTGGAAAACGCCAGAAATCCGGGGCGATCCTGAACATCCGCCTGCAATAAGTCCGAGAATTGCACGGACTCTACTGCGATACCCAGATTTTTGGCATAAACCAGCGTGCCCCAGTAATCCGGCAAGGCATCCCGAATCGGTCCCGTTAGTCCCCGGTTCATTGTTTGGGTCAATATAGGCGGGCCGTCTTTCCGCCATGCAGGCATAGGGGCGATGGGCGGCAAATCGTCGCGTTCACGATAACTGCGCACATACTGAAAGGTGCTGATCGCCGCGCTTTCGTGGTAAGTCAAAATGCCTGCCAGGTACCTTTGTGTCGCATCCGGGCAGACGTACACATAGAACAACGGCGCATTATCCGTGCGGCTCATAGGCTATCCGCCAGATCATCGGGTGAAACACTTCTGGATCGACGGCGGGTACGCAGGCTTTGTTCGAGGGCCGCCCCCTGGTAGTCACGGTCATACAACAGCAGGTTATCAAGGTCCCCCAGCATCCCCAGTAAAGACAAAACCGCCACCCAGGTGCCAATGGCGGTCCCCGGGTCCGCCTTTTCCATTTTGCGGTAGGTAACAATGCTCACCTGCAGTAATCTGGCCATTTCGATTTGTGACCATCCACGGCGCTTACGGGCGCGTTTCAGCCGCTCGGCAAGGCTCCGCAGAGAGGACTCCATGCGGCGGGATTGACCATGAGCCGGCTCAGTCCGCTGCAGCTTTTTGTTAGGCAAAATATCCATAATAAATACTATAATATCTACAATTGGTTTATTTGGATACTATTTTATGGATGTGTTTGCACAATTCGAGGTTACGGCGATAGATCGACTATAAGCAGATGACAGGGTTTATGTACCTCTATGTATTTACAGTGTTTCTCAGCGGTAACGCTGGTTCTCGAAACTTTGACTGATTCAAAACTAATCACTATGATTTGAAAAAAACCAAACCACATCAGAAAGGCTCGTGCCCGATGGACATCAAGGAGGTGCAACATGACCGCAGCAACCAAAGTGCTGACCGCACACGTACCGCTTCCGTTGGCAGACAAGGTAGATCAGATGGCTTCACGACTTGAGCGTTCGCGCGGCTGGATCGTAAAGCAGGCGCTTTCCGCCTGGATCGCCCAGGAAGAGGAGCGCGACAGACTGACCCTAGTAGCGCTGGCTGACGTAGACGCCGGCCGCGTCATCGATCACCAGGCCGTGCAAGCATGGGCGGAGAGCCTTAGCACTGACCAGCCGCTGCCGATGCCGCGTTGATGGAGCTGAAGTGGACCAGCAAGGCGCTTTCCGATTTGGCGCGCTTGTATGAATTTCTGGCTCCGGTGAACAAGCCCGCCGCCGCGCGGGCGGTGCAGGCGCTGACCAAGGCCTCGACCATTCTGCTGACCAACCCACGCATCGGCGAGCAACTTTTCCAGTTCGAGCCGCGCGAGGTACGGCGAATTCTGGTCGGGGAGTACGAGGTTCGCTACGAACTTCAGGATTCGATCATCTACATGCTGCGGCTGTGGCATACCCGAGAGGACCGCTGAAATGGCTTTACCACCAACTTACTATGACTTCGTGCGCAAGTTGCGCTCTATCCTGGTTGAGATGGGGGGCAGGACGCAGCGAATTTGCTGAGCGGCCCCAACCCTCCACAGGCCATTCATAGTATGGACGACTGCGAAGGCGACGATGAAGATACCAGGCTTTAACTGGCTCCACGGTTGAATGACTCAGCAGGGAACGCCCGTCAGCCGTCGCAACGCGGTAACCACCAGGTTTTCCAGCCGATGCCTCGAGTTGACAAAATGCCGGAGCAGATGGACGTCACCAGGGCATGATCGACGCAGTAAATTTTCTTGGAGTTAGTTTGCCAACGAAGCGTCAAAAATACGTACCGTGAAGAGAATGAAGGCATCCACGAACCATTCGAGATAATCGATAAGGTAGATTTGGCTAACTTGTGCCACCCAACCCCAAATATGGTTTTATCTTCTGCCATGGTCAACCATACAAGCCGTATTTGCCAATGTGCCGATTCACCCGATGGGCAGTTAGCCTTTCGGGATATTAATTAACAAGTTTCCATCCCGTGGGGCCACCCAAGGGTAAACCAGCACCGAAGCCTGTGGGAAACATTTTTGTCGGTCCGGTATTATTAGCTGACCCTTGCAACAATGTGCGGCCATTGAAGCTAGAGACGGTGGGCGTGAAGGCCGTTCCGTAACCCACGAAAAGTGCACTAGTAATGGCATCTCCAGTACTGTTAGTGAAAGTACCACTGGGAAAAGTGCCATTATTGAGGGCATAGAGGTAATAGTAAGCATTGCTATTTCCACAGGTGTTTGCAGATGGTGGCACGGTAACTGGAAGAATCACGGCACCACTGTTAATTAAAGCGGGCGCGGAAACGACGGACCCCGCTGGCAACGCCGTGATGGGTGGATTGGCACTAGAGGTCTGCGTAGTAAAAGCCCCGCTGCTCCATATACCAGCACCGCCAGCATAGGCCGACCATACTGGTGACCAAGTACCATTTAGCTGAGAAAAAATAGTGATACCATTGGGTCCTTGTACACGCAGATAGTTTTTACCTTGATAGTAACTACCACCGATATACTGCACTTCACCCGGATTACTGCCACTGAGGCTCCCAGACCATGCCGACGAATAATTGCCAATGGCGGCATTATTAACAAAATCCTTAGCAAGCGTGAGGGTCGCGGCGCCGGGCGTCAGTAAGCCTGGCAATGTAGCAGAGGATATTTCGTATATGTTACCGGTATTGTCGCCCAGATAGAGATTCCCACTAGCGTCGATGTAGGGGGTGGCGGTGTTATTAAAGGGGAGGCTGTCCTGAAAACTTTGGCCAGTGCCCACATTAACCCCTATCAGATAACTGGTACTGCTGGTGGCGCTGATAGCTTTGTTTACGGCCCATAATGCCCAGGTCTGGCCAAAGCTCGTGGTTCCCGGCGTCTGATATTGATAAAAGACCGGATTGCTAGGCTGCGGTTGGCTATAATTGTCGCCCAGATCATCCTCCCACACCGTTTGGCTCAGGTCTGGCCCAGCGGTCCCAGTCCCAGTCAACTGGAGATCATAGAGAATGCCACCGTTACTGGCACTGCCCGCTACATAGGTATGCCAAGTATGCGAGTTGGTCGTCGGCGCGACTGTGGCGTCTATGGTCTGGAATCCGCCCTGCATACTGACGCCCTGCCAGAAGGTATTGTAATTTTGGAGTTGGGGAAGCAGCCCTTGAGGCATCCATCCCCAAAGGAGCGTCGGGCTGCCGGTGTTGTTGTAGCCCATCGCATACAGGAAGCCGTCATTGTCGCTAAAGAGGACCGCATTCTGGCGACTGGCGTGTGATTGTGCGAATTTCAGGTAACTGTTGGTGGTCCCGCCCGCGCCCAGCAGTTGTCCGTTGTTGGGCGCGGTGAGCACCTGCGGCGGGGTGGAGGTAGGTAACCCCATATACCAGCCACTTTGACGCCCGCCGAGATAGGCACCACTACTAAAGGACGGGTCAATGGTATATTCGGCAATAGTGCTTGCAGTCAAGCTTGTAGGCAGGGTACCGAATGCGCTAGGCGTATTCTGGGCGACATTGGTCAGCAAGCTCTTTATTCCTGCCCCATTCGTGCCGCCGGGCGTCGTGGTATAGAGGGCACTGGAGCGATTGCTCATGTTACTGTTGGCGTTCCAGGATGGACTAATGCTCGGCGTACCATTACTCTGTAATGCATAGGCATAGAGGTCGCCTTGCCCAGTGATTGGATTAACATTCTTGAGCAAAAACTCCAAAGACCCCACAGTTGCGGAAGGCGGTGCGCCATAGGATGCAGAAACACTTTTTCCGAGGATGTTGGCGATGATGCTGTTCATGGCGGATTGCACATCGGAGGCAGACGTTGCAGCATAAAAGTTATTAGTACCTCCCGCCTGCGCCATTGCGGTGAGCACGGCCTGCCCCTGAAGAGCTACGGCATTATCCGCAGAAGATGCACCTAGGACATTAGGGTTGACTGCGGAGCCCACCCCTAAAACATAAGTCTTGATGCCCTGTTGTGCGAGCGCCTGGATTTCTTGAATGGCTTCTACTACGGCATTATTTGTCGTGGAACTCCAAGTGCTGGCGGTGATAGAAGTGACACCGAACATTTGTGCCGAAGCGCTTCCCAAGGGCGGATATACATATCCGTTATTCATGCCTTGTGTAGGTTGCCCATCAGTGATGAAAATGACATATTTGCTACCACAGGTCGTTGGTGGCTGTGTTTTTAGTTTGCCATCGTAGTAGTTCAGTGCTGTGCTGAAAGCGCCAGCCATGGGGGAAAAGCCAGCTGAGGCGGTTATCGGACCTTTATCTGCGTAATTAAATTTTGGGTTGTTAGGTAGAAAAACTTCCGGGAGTATGGCCTTAGCGATATTGGTCTTATTGATACTATTAGTTGCGGATATGGGGCTGACGATATTGCCACTATTATATTGGGTGCTGGCATTGAATGCGTATCCTCGTTGAGAGAGCCATTCCTGATATGATTGAGGTATATAGCCTGCGCTGGTGGGACTCATATAACTAGCCAGTCCACTGGTATAATAACTGTAAGTCACATGAGGTATTGGTGCTGTATTTCCTCCAATCGCTAGTTGCTCGTAATCAGGTAAGTTCATATTGTGGACTTTTGGATTGGTACCTACTGCATTCGTAGAACCAGACCCTGCTCCGCCATAACCCGTCGCATACATCACGTCATTGATGATCGGATCATCACTAGTTGCCTGAATATACATGTACGGATCACTAATGCTTCCGTTACCATAGCCAAATACATATTGTTGCAAAATAGTACATGAATTACTGTCTGATTGGTAACAGGGATTTGCCACTTCTACATCTCCAGATGGTGGTGTGGTACCACTGTTTCCAAAAGAAAATCCATTGCCATCACTCATATAATACACCCATGTATTATAGAGATATATCCCAGAATCCTCAATATTTTTACCGACATAGTCCATCAACCCGAACTGAATATTGCTGTTATATTCTGGTGTGCTGATAATTGTGCTGATGGCCTGTTCCGCCACATTGAGCATGGATTGTGAGTTATCAATATAACCATAATTAGTGGATGTGGATGTTGCACTGGTTGATGTTGAAGCACCCACAACTTTGCAGGCACTCAGAGCGGCGGCGGTAATGCCGGACGTATTGCAGGGGACGGAGTAAGGCACACTGGTCCCGGGCGAACCCAACGCGGGCGGTGTGAAACCGCTGGCAGTATAACTCACGGGTGAGGAAGAATTAGCGTCCTCTGGCACAGTGCCAGACCCAGTCATAATGGCTCCGGACAGGCCGGTGGGGCCTTGCAGGACACCCGCCATGCCTTGTGAGTTATCCAGCAATATCATCACCTGCGGCTGGTTAGCAGGCAGGATATTGATAGTACTGTTGGCCTGGGCAAAGCTGCTCCAAGACACGAGTGGGGCGGTACACATGGATAAACTAAGCAAACTTACAAGAAATTTCTGACGTATTTTTTTCTTCATTGCACTTTCCTCAAAATGGTCTGCACCGTAACACCAAGACCACCGCCATTGGCTCTGGATGTATGTACATAAACAACGTAATAACGAACGCTTTGTACGCCGGGTCCAGTGCCAGTTTGATTTTGTTCATTGCCGCCTATTTGAGTGGCAAGAGCTCCGGCGGGATACATGACGTACTGCACATTGAAATTAAAGCTGCCATATTGAACAGGAATGGAGGCACAGGTTGTTCCAGTGCAACTAGACCAAAAGCTTGCAGGCGGTACTGTTGGCCGGGTTGGACCATTAGCGTTGGTCGGTAACGGGCTGTACCAATAGCCCGGGGATGTGACTTCCGGCCAGTTTGGTAAGTTCTGCAAGCTGGTATTCGCAGCCGTCACGCCATCATCTGTCGCTTCCTGGGCGGCGCTCTGCACCGCCATATTGGATGAAATGAGGACATCGTTTTGGGTTAGGTACATAAGCGCGAGGACGGCAATGGTAACTACCAGTACGAGGACGAGGGTGATGACGAGAATCGCGCCGCCTTCCTGCTTATTAATTTCTGATTCCTTTGCGAATAGGAAACGCTTTGCTTGCTCAATCATGATCCACCCCAGATATTATTCCGCACCGGCACTACACTCTCAAAAAGATGGTAGGCATAGTGTCTGCAATTACCTTGAAGGCAGCCTGGGCCATTGGTTTGGGGCACAGTATATGTTTGCTGTGCTTGTCCAGGAGGAGTGGGCATAGCAAAGGTGGCTGGACTAATTTCGTTGGGCATGTAACGGGTGCTGCGCGCCAGTAATGAAATCTTTACAGCGAGGATTTGCAGAGTGGGAGTAGGGGTATATTTGTTTGGTAAGACCCATTGACTGATGGCGCTATTGCTGCCCAAACCGTACTCCAGTTGTAGATCTACTATGCCCCGCGCCAAAGCCTGACGTACGGGCTTGGTGGTCTGGTTGGCAGTATATTGAGTTAAATAAAGGGTGGGTGTAGCCGTACCCCCGTTGTCACCAATACTAAATTGATTAATGGTGAAGTAATTGCTGCCCAAGTCCAAGAAGTTTGCCCCAACAAAACTCATGCCACTGATGTTATAGGTGGTGCCCGCAATACCGGACAAACCCTGGCTCGGATTAAAGGGAGATAGCCCATGATTGTATTCGATATTATTTCCATTTTGTCCCTTTCCCTGAGGATTTACGTTGGTCACCTGACCCATTAAACACGCTTGCCCGGGTAAGTCGATAATAAACATATCATTAGGCTGAACGAGATTTACATTACTCAAAAAAACTGTGGCAGATGTGCTGTTGGGCGTTTTGGTGATTGTCCCTACAGGGGCATTCCCAAATGATGCTCCCCCCGCCACGGTCATCAATGAATAGGTATTGATATTGCTCATAGATGTTGGGTCATAGGTGCCGCTGCTTTGCACAGAGGCGGTTATGGCCATTAAAGAAAAAGATGAACTAGTCTGATTGCTGTTATAAGCGGCAATCCCGTTAGGACAGTCAGATGCCTGTGGTAATCCGAAGCCCGCAGATTCAACTGCCTGGCGCACTATCGCCAGCGCGTTACGTCCCCTCTGCCACATATCCGTAGTGCTGCTCTGGTTGGTGATAATCTGGCTGCTATTCAGAAAAAATGTGAACACGGCAGCCGCCAGCAACGTGCTGATTACTAGTGCTATCAAAAGCTCGGTAAGGGTAAAGCCAGTTTCGGAGACGTCAGCTTGGCGCATAGTCAGTATCCCACGATGGTTTGTACGGAGTAGGTCTCTGGGGTACCGTTAAGTCGCCAGGAAACGGAAACGGTAGCTATACAGGGGCACACCCCGTTGCCTTGCTGGGAAAGGACCGTGATGCTGCCAGAGGCGGAGGGGAGGGCGGGAGGGAGACCTGGAGGATACAGCATGTTTTTCCAGGTGCTAATCTCTTGTGCAACTGTGGTGTTGGCGCTGCCAGGAACGGTGACGTTGCCTGTTGGTGATATGGCTGCGCCGTTAAACTGCAGAGCGTTGCTGCCATTGGCGCGGATCAGGCCGAGAGCATTTTGGGCAATCTGATAGCCACCCGTGAGATTGTTGCCCTCGGCGCTGGTGCTGAATCCGGTCATGAGGATGGCCAGGATACCCAGCGAGCCAATGGCAAAAATCGCCAGGGCGATCATAGTCTCAATGAGAGTGAGTCCCTGCTCCGGCTGCTGAGGTGAGTACATGGCAATGTGCCTCATTTTAGGTTGCATGCCGTGCTCGTGGCGGAAGCCGTGGCGCAGGACCGCACGTCCCCGGCACCACTGACTTGCACCAGCCAGTAACCGTAGGTAGCTGGCTGCTGGCTGGCGGCCTGAAAAACGATAGCGGCGCTGGTAACGGTGTTGTTTGTGTCGTACACCATACCCGTGGGTGTGACACTGAATGTGCCACTGTTCAGAACGGTGCAAGGGGTATTCTCGTATTCGCTAGCGTACTGTGTTGCGGTCATCTGGGGGACGTTCTGCAGGGTTTTGTTGACAGTCTGCGGTGTGATGGCCCAAGAGCAGGCATTACCGCCGCCCTGAATGTTCACCGTCACAGGATAGCCGCTACGGATCGCATAGCCCTTGGCCCAGTTTATATCCTGCTGAAGATTTCCTGCTGCGGCTTGAATACGCGCCCGCACCATCCAGATATTGTATTGAGGGATAGCAATGGCCGCGATAATAGCCATGATGGCAATAATCACCATCAGCTCTATCAAGGTAAAGCCTTTGCCCCAAACTTCGGGCAGGGTTTCGGGCAAGCCCTCACCCCCCATGCGTCACCACCGCGCCCATCTTGAAGATCGGCATATACATGGCGACTACCAGAGTGCCGACAATCACGCCCAACACCACCATGATCATGGGCTCCATGAGGGTGGAGAGGCGGTTGACGGATTCTTCTACGTCGTTTTCGTAAAAGTCCGCGACTTTGCCGGACATGACTTCGATGGCGCCGGTTTCTTCGCCAATAGACAGCATTTGCGTGGCCATGATGGGAAAGACACCATCGGTTTTGAGGCGGGTGCTGATGCGACCACCGGCGGCGACGTCATCGCGGGACCGTAATACGCTGTTTTCAATAATTACATTGCCGGAAACTTTCGAGAGGGTTTCCAGCGCTTCCAGAATGGGCACGCCCGCCGCCTGCATGGTGGACAGGGTGCGCATAAAGCGGGCGACGGCCCCTTTCAACAAAATGTCACCCAGTACTGGAATTTTCAGGGAAATCCGGTCAATGACGGTTTTGAAGGGCAGGCTGCGCTTGTAGGCAAAAATGAATAACCACACGGCGGCAATGGGCAGGAGTACGACAATATACCAGTGACTTTTCATCCAGTTGGAAATATTGATGACAATCTGGGTGAGCAGGGGCAGGGTGGCTCCAAAGCTGCTGAAAAGTTGCGAAAACACCGGAATCACAAAAATCATCAAAATCACCACCACCACCAGCATCACGGTAATGATGGCTGCTGGATAAAACATGGCGGACTTGACCTTTTTGTTGAGGGCCAGGGTTTTTTCGCGGTATTCGGCCAGACGCAGCAGGATGGTGTCGAGAATACCGCCTTGTTCACCGGCGGCAATCAAGGACACAAACAGTCGATCAAAATACTTGGGGAAATGCGCCATGGATTGCGAAAGTGATTCACCTTCCTTTAGATGCTTAAGGATACCCTTAAGGAGTTTTTTCATGGCTGCACCCTGGGTGGCGCTAATCAGCAGTTCAAAAGCCTGTACCAGCGGCACCCCGGCGTTGATCATGGTGGAAAGCTGGCGGACCATGACGACCAGTTGGGCTTCCTTGACGCCTTTTTCACCAAACAACGGTTGGGGGACTTTGCGCACTGTTACCGGCACCAGTCCCTGCCTGCGGAGAGCTACCCGCACCACATTGGCACTGGCGGCATTCATTTCCCCTTTTTTCTTGTCTTTGGCACCGGGCAGGGTGGCTTCCCAGACAAAGTCGTAGGTTTTCGCCTCTTTCACCGCCACCTTTTTTCCTAGTGCTGTTGCCATCCAATCTCTCCTCATCACACAACGTTATCTAGCTTAGAAATGAAAAAAAACAACCTGCGCAAAGCGCATTTTCCCCTACGTCAAGTTATCTTCCGCAAAAACCGACTTTAAAACAGCCAAGCCCCGCTCATGATATTCTTTGATGGTGTTCCTATGCACATTGAGTATGGCAGCACACTCTTGCCTTGTGGCTGGTGGCTTCCCATCCAGACCGTACAATAAAATCATGGTGTTGCTCTGGGTTTCTGGCATGCTCGCCAAGGTCTTAACGATGAGATCCCAGATGTCATTATACATGGCCCAACTTTCCGGCCCGATATCCTCGCAAATTAGAAAATCAGCGTTTTCTTCAATATCCTCAATGCTAACCACTTCAAATGGTATGTAAGGGATTTCCCTGCCCGGATTTTCATCATGGAAAGCAGCACACATTTCTTTGGATTTTCTTGTTGGAACGAAAACAAGAGTAGAAGCTATTCCTGCCTCCTGAAAAGACCACTTGATCCAAAATCTTGCGTATGAAGGAAAAGAGCCTAGTGACGAATCAAATCGCTCTGCAGCACGAACAAGTCCATAATATGCGATTTGATAGGCATCCTTATAACCAAATCTTTTTTTATAGGGTATTGCCATTTTTTTTGCCAGCGGCATATACTCGACAATCTTTAAATTCTTAGATATATCGGCTATTTTTTTATCTTTCACCGCTTAACCTTTTGAATCCATTTGTTATAGCCACCAAGACATATATGTCCCCATATCTAGGGCTCATTAATGACATGACCACTGTGTATAGGTTATTCATAGTCATCTTCAATATTCCCATTAAATGCCGCTGATCAATCACAACGCCGTCCTCCGCGCTAAGTTGTGTTAGCGGGTTGATCAGATTGAAAACAAAAGCCCTTCCGCTTCCACAGGAAACCCGTAATCGGTCAGAACCAGTTCGATCTTGATCATAAGTGTCGGTCGATGGGTGCAGGCAGCAGTATAGTGCGCGTTATTGTACTGCAGTATCCGTTTGACTCAACCATCCCTACCTGGGCTTCTTCTTAGCAAAGAAACCGCCATGCGCCGAGGAGAAATTGCCGCCATGCAATGGCGCAACGTGAATCTTCGGACCAACGTCCTTTGGGTCCCGGACTCCAAGTCAGGAGATCTGCGCCGGGTGCCACTGTCCAGTCGCGCACTGGCCGTTCTGACCCCGCTGCCCCGTCGCGTTGATGGCCAGGTCTGGGGGATCCGTGCGGACAGCATCACCCAGGCCTTCGAGAGAGCCTGCCGCCGCGCACACATTGATGACTTAGGCTTCCATGACCTCCGCCACAAGGCCACCAGCCGATTTTTTGAAATAGGTCTGAACTCCGTGCAGGTGGCTGCCATTACCGGGCATAAAACCCTGCAAATGCTGCAGCGGTATACCCACCTGCGGGCGGAAGAACTGGCCAAGCTACTGGGATGATGAGTCTTTTGTTCCTCTGCGTCCTTCCTCCGCAAAACAGCCGTTCCCCCGGCTGAAAGGAGCGGAGCCATGGGAAAGAATGCCGCTTTCCCTGCACAGGACGGCGCAGCCAATGGGTGAAACAGAAAACATCTGCAACAGGCTCTTCCCAAGGCGGCATCGGCCATGCGCGTAGGCCTCTTGGGGATCGCGTTCAGGGCTCCTGACAGTCTGGCGTGTCTTTGCCCAAAATTGCGCCCAAGTGACCTGTGCTTTACCCGTCAGATAGATCAAAACGTTCCTGTAACGGTTGGGTCTGGGGAGTGACGAGGTCGGCGTGTTCTTCATCATCCATTATAAATTCTACTTCTTGAGGCATTTCTCCCATAGGGGCCAATGGGTTATGCGGATCGGGCAAAGTGCCCGCTTTCCAGGCATCGGCACGGTCTTTGATGCCGACTGGTGGCATCCAAGCGATGACCTTTGCACAACCCAAGTCACACAGTTTTTCGATTTGCCGTGCATGGGCAGCATCGGTTTTGGCCTGGGTCTCTGGGTCTTGCTCATGATCCATGGCCATGTAAACCGATTCGGCTTTTTTCAGCCGCTGCTGCACATGCGGCTGGTCTAAAAACGATTGCACACCCGCCCCGCCAGAAACAATGATGCAGGGGGTTGGCTTCTGATAGGCCTTGTGCCATTCAACGATAGCCAGGGCATCCATACCGCCTTCCACGACCCAGACAGCGCTTGGATCATCCCCATCCCAGATGGCCGGGTACGCCTTATTGGCGTGCCGCACATCAATCCGCGTGAGTTGTTTTTCACCATCAAATGACTGGATCGGTTGCGTCAGCCGAACCGTCATCGATCGCAATTGGCCGTTATCGCCAAGGCCACAAAAGGCCGCAGACGGAACCCCGTTATAATCCACAAAACGTAAGAAACCTGCCCCTTGGGCACGGAGGATAGTCTTCTGGCTGATACCGCGCTCCTCCAGATAGTGCATCACCGGATCCGCATTACGACAGATTGGGGGTGCAGTCGGAAAACGATCCATTGGAGACCATTCTTTGGGTTGTGCCGGAACCAACCGGCTTCCTGAAAGATCAACAATGGCTTGCTGAAAACGCAATCCCATTTCATCGGTGCAGAAAGCAATGGCGTCACCGCCTCTACTGTGATCCCAGGTACACCAGACATAATGACCATCCGGCTGTTTCGTTACGCGGTAACGATCGTCAATACTCCAGTTTTTCACTCCGTCTTTTTTGACCTCTAACCCCACCGATTTCATGTAAGCCACCAAATCGGCCATGTGTGCTGTATCCCGCACCTGTTGATATTTCGCCTGTCTATCCGGTGAATCCTGCTTTTGTTCTTTAGCCCGACGCTTTGCCGCAGACGCCTTTTTGAACCGCAAATTCCAAGCGACACTTTCGGGATCATTTGTAACACTTACAGGAACACCAGTATCAGAACCACGGTCAACGTGGCCGCGACCGATGTTGCTATCCAGAATCGGAGCTTCCATTGAGTGATCTGCTCCTGCATTTTGGACTGCTCTGTCCGTGAATTTTTGGACTCCTGTATCCAGCCCTGCATCGTTTTGCTTATCTGCATGTTTTTTCGGTGCTGTTCCCGTGCCATCATCACCGACCGCTTCACCTTGTCCTGCGAAAGCGTCCGCATCTCTTTCTGGATGGCGTCCACGGCGGCTTGTATCAATGGCTCCATGATCGCTCTCTGGGCATCCAGCCCCTGATCCAGCGACTTGGCCATCTTTTCCATCAGCTCCAAACTTTCCGTTATTTGGTTGGCTATCGCTTGCGGTAGTGCTTCCAGTGCTGCCACGGTTTCCGCTGTCATTTCTAACAACTGGCTTGCGCTTGGCAAGTTCTTCAAAGTCTCTATCTTGCTCATAATCCACCACCTTCGATAATCTTGACCATTTATATTTATCACCCAGACTAGAACCCTTAAAACTCAATCCGCCATAAGAAAAAGAAAAACCGCTGAACGTCCCTGTAGCGGCCAAATTAGCCCGGACACCCACCCCATTTGCTTCCAGAAACTCGACAAATTGCATGATAGGCTGTGGTTCTTTCATCGCCTCATTGAGCAAATCCTGAAGGACTAATCGCGGCGATTTTACGCCCTTTCTTAGTCCTCCCTCTATCTCACCTTTCTTTGGCTGTTTAATGTCTGGCATCTTTATTTTTCCATCAATATATTCCGGCCCTTTGGTAATCTTCAAAAGATGGTCAGTCTCAAGTTCTTGAATGATTCTTGTGGACACCAAATTCTCGTTTTTACCAAGATATAAAGAACCATCAAACGCAATGCGTGATGCAACAATGTGAATGTGCTGACCTTCTTCATCATCATGTAAAACGTAACAACGGGGGTGCAAATCACTAAAACCCATCCTGCTCATGTAGTCATCAGCAATCTTTACCCATTGTGCATGCGTTATAGATTCGTCCCAAGGAAGCCTCAAACTGTTATGCCAAACTGGCTTCTCAATCTCCGGTCGAAGAGTTCTGGCCATCCCGAACTCCTGCGCTAAAGTACGTGGATCTGTCCCTGACAGATTGCCACCCAGCAATCGACCAGGTTCGTTTTTGTGGTCCTCATCACGACCGAAAACATAATTCAAGACCTGTCTCTTATACACATCTCCGAGCCCACG
>NZ_JACKYY010000041.1:0-28518 GCF_015100075.1 Acidithiobacillus sp. HP-11 | reverse complement strand
GTTGATATGCAGGTCCAACCGCTTCTCCTCCAGCTTGAAAGTCACATCGTCCACCATCCACGGCGGAACCAACCCCAACGCCAAGGTAAACAGCTTGTCTTCGTCCATCATTAACCTTCCCTAGATCAGCAATGCCCTAAGACTACCGTACCCTCGTATCCACTCCAAGTAGCGAGGAGCCGATATATGGGGGAATTGGCGAGCTTGATGGTTTTGGCTACCAAAATCGGATCAAGCCGAATGAGCCGCGCAGCTTCGTCCAGGCTTGCATCTTCTTTTTGCAGCAAGTCCATGAGCGCTAACGTGCTTTGCGAAGGAGAAGGACAATTACCTTTTTCTAGCTGCGGCAAAAAAGCTTCAATAAGCATTATGATGCGTCCCTTTCCATGGTCTAAATTGGCTTATTTTAAACTGGATGCCCAGTTCATTGCATCCAGTGAAGCGGTCGTGATTTCTGCAAGTGGAAGTCCCAGTTTTTTTCCCATTTCTTTAACAGTGTCAAGATCTCCATGCTCTGCTGCTTCAATAAGTCCAAGTACGGCACCGTCTTCGCCCTCATGATAAATAAGCGCCTTGCGCATTTCATCGGAAATTTTTAATTCATTCAACAGATCTGGCAGTGGCTGCTTTAGATAGACATCCAGCAGCGACAACATACCTGCGAGAAAGCTGCGATGGATAGTGGCTGGCTGATCATCGAGGACTGGAGATTTTTCTCTGAGAATTTCAGCAAATTTGGCGCGGGTTGCGGCCATAGTGAGAATGGATGATTTTTGTGTACCCCGGCTGGCAAACAGCAGCAAAGTCAGCCAGCGTTGCAGGGGGTGACGTCCAAGCAAAATAAGGGCCTGGCGAATGCTTTCTATTTCTTGACCACGTGTCATTCCAGCAGAGTTCAAATAGCGTAAAAGTTGATAAGAAAGGCCGGGATCACGACGGAAAGCTTCTTCTATGTCACTGACGGGGTTTTCTTCGAGGAGCAGATTGAGCAAATTGAAAATGGTATGTTGATTGGAGGTCAGGGTTTTCCCTTTAACGATTTCCGGCTCCATGTAGTAGAAGCCCTGACTGTAATCGACGCCTGCCTCAAAGCAGCGTCGAGCCAAAACGGCCGTTTCCACGCGCGTGGCAACTATTGCAGGATGTCGAGGGAGCTTGGAGTTTTTGATTTGCCTGATCCAAGCTTCCCATTGTTCCGGCGTGTTGTTCAAACAGTCGATTTTGATGAAGTCCACAATTTTGAGTAATGCCAGATGCCAAGGGGAGCCTTCGAAACGATCCAGGGCCAGGCGAAAACCCAGTTTTTGTAACTGCAGCAGGTGGCTGAGGAACTCACGGCTGGGTGCTTCGGTAATGGTGAACTCGGGTATGACTTGTCGGGCGGGAAACAATTCCAGGCTTTTCTCGTCAAAATTGCTGTTGGTGAAATTGATGAAGGCCGGCTTTCCGCCGAGCAGGCTTTCAAGATTGTAAACGCTGAAAGTTTTGATCAGAACTCGGGCAGAGCAAAGAAAGGGATCTTCCATTGGGCCGCTACTTTCATTGCGCGCAAAAAGCTCATAGCCGATGATTTCATCTTGGCGTCCGAGGATGGCTTGCCGGGCCACCAGTTCTTGACTTTCTTCAGGGGAAATTGAGTTTTGGGAGTTTAGGCTCATTTTGTTAACACATCCTCGACACTTTAATGTTACGGCAATTAGGCAATTTTCTGGAATCTAGCAACCCTGTGGATAATCATTATGGCGCAATACCGATAGCTGCACGAGCAGAATCAAGAAGTCCTAAAGTTTTATCTACTTCGTGCCGTAAGAACTTTGACTGCTTTAAATTTGATACAACGCTCCAGGATGGATAAATAAATGGTATCGAAAGCTCTTGTTAATGCCTTTGGACGGGCTGTTCAAGTTTTGAATTATCAGTTGTGAAAAATCACATGCGCCTGATCCGAAGTGGTGCACAATTTGCCGTTCAGGTTTTTGGTGGACCTTTAGTCAAACATCATCGGCCTTCAGTGGATGTGCTGTTTCGTTCGGTGGCTCAGGTAGCTGGCCGGAATGCCTGGGGCGTGATCATGACCGGAATGGGAGATGACGGTGCCCAGGGATTGCTGGAGATGCATCAGGCGGGAGCGCGCACCATTGCCCAGAATGAATCCAGTTGCGTGGTTTTCGGGATGCCCAAGGAAGCGATAAAACTCGGTGGGGTTGATGAAGTGGTAGCCCTGACCCATATTGCCAGCCGCTTGCCGCGATCCATAGAAGAGGCGCGCTGATGATAACAACTTCTCAGGGCTTGGCTGATGAAAATTCCGTCATGCCGGAACCGTTGAAAAAGCTCATACTGATGTCGCGGCGCATTCAAAAACGGCAGCATATTTTTATCCTGTCAATTTTGCTGGTTTTTTCGAGTCTGGTTGGCCTGACGGTTTTCAGCATAGAGAGCTGGCAACAGCACTTGCTGGATCGTTCCCGGCTGCGCACTCAGGAAGCAGCCATGCGCCTGGCCGAAAGCTTTTCCAGCAATCTCGCTGCCATGATTCAGATGCATATGCGTGACTTACAGTTTATGACGAGTTTGCCGACCGGGGAGCTAAGCCCCGATCTGCTGCGTCGTTTTAACAATATGCACCCCTGGCTTTCGGGAGTGGCCTGCCGTTCGGCTGATGCTTCGCATAAATCCCCGCTGGCGGTAGATTATCCGCTGGATTTCAATATGTTGCTATCAGATGGCGTCAATACCTGGAAAGGCGGAGTAGACCGCCCCTTTGTGGACAAGAAGGGGCTGCTGCATATTCCTCTGCGTATTTTTGCGTTATCTGCCCAGCCAACCGGCAAGCATTTTTATAGAATTTGTCAGGCGGACTTGTTTTTTGGCAACCAGCATGCCAGTGCCAGCCCGGAGCATGCGCACATGCTGCTGCTTCTGGACGGTCAACACCATGTCCTCGCTCAATGGATGAATGGACACTGGCAACAGGCAGGCGATATTCCTGAGGCCTGGGCCACCCATCTGGAGATCCCGGTTCGCAGTACACCGTGGACGATGCAGGTGCGCTGGGATTCTCAACCACTCCCTGATCTTCAGCATTTACTGGATCGTCTGGATATCTGGACAGTATTGCTACTAGCTGCTGAATCTGGACTGGCTTTGGTCGCCTTGATCTGGATGTATCGGCGTTTTGTGGAAAGCCGTTATCAGCGGGCGCATCAAGCCTTACATGAAATGGTAAATGAGGCGCAAGATGTTGATGAAATCTATCAGGGCCTGGTGCAGCTTAGTGTGTTAGGTACAGGGGCGTTAGCGGCCTATGTGGCTGTGCCTGATGAAAAACAGGGCATTTTATCCGTGGTGGCGGCTTCGGCCCGTAAACCAGGGCTTGCTGGGACGCTCCGGCATCTTCCCCTGAGTCTCGATCCGGAGAATTTACCTTGGGGGCAACTCCTGCCCTCTCTGGCGTATCGTCTACAATGCCGGGTGACTCCGCGAACCCCTCATATTTCCGGCATGATGACCAAGGCGATGGTTGCTTATCCACAATTGCGGGGTTTTCGGGAGGTTATCGCCTGGCCGGTCATGGCGGCAAGATCGCCTTTTCCAGTAGCCATTTTTGTGCTGGAAATAACCCGTCTGACCCGCTGGCTTTTTGGCCGAAGTTTAATTGTGCATTGGGAATCTTTGTTGCACGATCTCGAAAGCTATAAGGAAAAAATACAAGCGATAAAAGAGAAGGAGCGCCTGCTGCAGACGGATGCATTAACCGGATTACCGAACCGGTCCCATTTTACCACGCTCGTTACAAATAGTCTGAACACTGTCAGTGAAGCTCAGTCATTATTTGGTTTGGCCTTGCTGGATATGGACATGTTTAATGAGATCAATACTTCTTTCAGTTCACTGGAAGCGGATCAATGTTTACAGGAAATTGCCTGTCAATTACAGGGAGTGCTGCCCCAAACTGATGATATCCTGGCGCGTGTCGGTGGTGATGAGTTCGGGCTTTTCATTAAATTAAACGATGCAGATCACGCTATTTCAATCGGAGAAGAGATTCTGAAAGCTGTTCAGAATTCGGCACGCAAAATATTGGACTCGACTTTATCTACGTCTATTGGCTGGGCGATGTTTCCGGCAGATGGACAAGATGTTTATACGCTGATAGCCCAGGCCGATGAAGCGCTGGCCGAAGCCAAGCGCCAGGGCGGAAATGCTTTTAAGTTTTTTGCAGGAGAAGTCTCTCGCCGTGCGAAGCAAAGGCTGTGGGTACGACGGGATTTTCCATGTGCTTTGCACAAGGGGGATGTTCATTTTTTCCTGCAGCCCAAAGCCGATATGCTGAAAGGCTGTTTGACCGGCGTGGAAATGCTGGCGCGCTGGTGTCCAGCACATGCTCACTGGATTGGACCCGGCAAATTTATGCCTTATGTCGAAGAAAATGCCCACCTGGTTAGAATGTTAGGCTGTTGGGCCCTGGAAGAAGCCGCGCGCTTAGGCAAGCGCATGCGCTCAGAAGGTCTGGAGTTGCAGATTTCGCTGAATATAGGGGCCAAACATTTTCTTGATCCCGCATTTATGCAGGATATTGAACAGTTGTGTCCTGATGGTAAGGGTTTTACCTTGGAAATTACCGAAACAGCTTCTGTTATCGGGCGTAAATCTGCGCGTCCAGTTATGGAATGGTGCCAAATGCGCGGATTCAAGTTATCCATGGATGATTTTGGGACCGGATACTCTTCACTGCTTTCTGTTGCCCGTTTACGCTTCGATGAGTTGAAGCTGGATCAGAGTTTTATTCGGGCATTCCGTGAGGATATCGCCAGTTTTGGTGTGGCGGGAGCCAGTCACCTGCTCAGCCAGCTGACGGACTGCGATTTGGTTGCAGAGGGTATATCCACTCCAGATGAGCTTCATTTGTGGCTACAACTTGGTGGTCGCTATATTCAGGGATACCTTCTTTCTCCTCCGCTGCCGGAAAATGCCTTTTTTACCTGGCGAGATTGCCTGATTCCGCCGGTGCTCCGTTCGGTACGAACGGTAGGCCTCCAGGATATGGCTGGTCTCTGGCAGGAAATTCATGCATAGCTCAGAACTGACGACAGCTATCATGGGTGCTGATAAGATAATGCATATTCTGGATCAGAGCAGGTTTTTATGACGGAACAAATTCATGAAATGCGTCGCCATCTGTTTTCCGAACGTTATCGTGTTACCGCCTCGGTAAAAGCATCAGGTATCCTGGAAAATGTATGGCGGGAACATATTTTCTGTACCTTGTGGCTGGATGACCAGTCTCAGAGTTATAACACACTGTTGCTGGACATAAAGTCGGAAAGTGAATTACACATTGATGTGCCTTTGAATTTTCCGAAACAGATTGAAGCTGGCTTGCAAGTCACGGTACTTTCCCGGGTAGATGGGGTGATCAGTGGTTTTCGGAGCCAAATATTGCGTCAAGAAGAATCTGACATTGTTCTGCATTATCCCGATGCGATTTATCAGTTACAGCGTCGTCAGCTTTTTCGGGTACCTCCCACCGTACAGGATCCCGATGAGGTGGAAATTTATCGTCAGGGTGCCTTGATGGTTTCTGGACGTATGCAGGATATCAGTGCCGGAGGAATCCGGATTATGAGTCGCTGTCCCAAGGATCTGCCTTTTCAGCCCAGCGAAATTTTATCTCAGTTGGTATTTAAAATTCGCGACAGTGATCCTTTGCACATGCCGGCAGTTATTCGTTTCGTGGACAATCATGTTGCGGGTGCTACCGGCGTCATTCTGGGTGTGGAGTTTCAAAATCCACCGGCCGCCGATCAGGAAAAAGTGGCCCAATATGTGCAAACCCGTGATCGGGAAATATTGAGGATGCTGGGTATTGGACTGCGCAGTTCAGGAAAACAGCAACCTTCATCCTGGGGCGGTAAAATAAAAAGCTGGTGGAAAAGCTGACGGTTGAGATGCCTGAAGAAATACGCGCATGAATTCCACGAATCTGGAAACGGCATACACGATCAGAGTGGTGGAAACAGCTCTGAATCATGCCACGGCAATATCGCTATCTCATAGCCTGCTGCCGGGAAATACGCTGAGTGCAAAAGTCTTACAATCGGGCGATCAGCAAACCATGCTTGCGGTAGCCGGAAAGACGCTGGCCTTTGAATTGCCGGGCCACTGGTCAGCAGGGCAGGAAGTACAGTTGACCTACCTGGGTGGCAGTAATAATCCCAAGTTTTTGCTGATGAGTCATTTGGCAGCAGTGCGTAGTGACCAGGTGGCTTTATCGGATACTGCGCAGTCCTTACGCGATCTGGCCCAGACCGGGAAACCGGCTGCGCAACTCGTTCATACTGCGGCTATGTTGGCGCCGAATGAGACGTCTCCGGCCAATATTGCGAATTTTTTACAGAGCAGCTTGCAGCAGAGTGGTATTTTTTACGAAAGCCATCTGGCCGCGTGGAATCAGGGTCAATGGACCACACAAAACTTGTTGGCCGAACCACAAAATGCGGCCAGACCCATGACTGACACAGCCGCCAGTACCATGCACAACCCTGTTCCGCCTTCCACTCAAAAGGGCGCAACCGAATTAGCACCAGCGAATGAAAATGCGTCGCGAGCCACATTGTCATCTCTTCCTTTTTCTGCAGGTGACACCAGCAAGACGGTAAACCAAGGTGCTGCAACATATGCGCAAATTGCCGACTTGAATAAATCGGGCGCGTTATTTTTATCCAGCAACGCAAATGCCGCTTCCATGCAGATTTTGGGTCAACAAATCCAGGTGTTGAATCAGCAGCAGTTTGTCTGGACGGGGCCTCTTTGGCCGGGTCAGAACGTGAGCTGGTTGGTGAGGCGTCGTGATGGAGATGGTGAAGAGCCTTCTCAAGCGGGTGAAGAGGTTCCCTCCCGGCGCTGGGATAGTACCCTGATTCTGGATCTGCCCAAGCTTGGGCACGTGGAAGCCCGTCTGCAATTAGACAAATCTACCTTGCATCTGGTTCTCACTGCAGATCAGGCCGCTTTACTACGGGCGCACGGAGGCGAGCTGACCCAATCCTTGCAGAATTTGGGTCTACAGGTTTCGACGCCGCAGATTCGTCCGGTGGATGATTCCGTACATGGATAAACCTAAAAGTGCAGTGGCTCTGCGTTATCAGGCAGAAGATGCAGCACCTACTCTGATTGCCAAGGGGCAGGGTCTGGTAGCTGAGCAAATTATTGCCAGAGCGCGAGAGGCCGGGATATTTGTCCATGAATCCAAGGAGCTGGTTAGTCTGCTCATGCAGCTGGACCTGGATCAACAAATACCAACTCAGCTCTATCAGGCTGTAGCCGAGGTGTTGGCCTGGGTTTATAAAATTGAGCGTGGCATGTAATTCGTTTTATTGTTAGAGTCGTCCAGCAAAAAGTAAAGACATCAAGGATAGTCATGTCGCATCAGGTGTTTCGAAACCTTTCCAGTCGTTTTGCGGGAGTAAAGCCTATCCGTCTGGTACGCTTCAGTTTGATGATCGGGGTCTGTCTGGGCCTCGCGGCCTGCATGGATGAAAACACTTCCTATGCGGTGAAGTCCATCCACGAGACTCTGCCTGCCCCCGTTGTGGCGCGTAAGGCACCCGCCCCGCAGAAACCCGAACGTTATCTGGATCAGATGGCGATTATTGATGCGCATAAGGACTTTTCCGAATCACCCGATCCGGGCTATGTATTGGATGCTCGTTCGGTGCTGCGTTTTCCTAAAACTTATCCAGTCGGCGTCATTATCATTGGTGACAGTATTTTGACCGGCTGGTCAGGATATTTTGCGCATGTGTTTCCCAATGCGCTTATCAGTGGGCGGGTGGGTAGACAGTTTTCCAGCGCGCTGCCCATCTGGAAGACCATGCAACAAACCGGGATGACCCAAGGGGTTGGTGATGTCGTCATCGAATTGGGTACGAATGGTGAAGTGTATCCTGAGGACATGCAGCAACTACTCAAAATGCTTGGCCACCGCCAGGTATTTCTGGTGATGCCGGAAATGCCCCGATCCTGGGAACATGAAGTACAACAGCTTTATCTGCAAACCGCCGCCACACACCCGAATGTGCATCTGGTACGTTGGGATCTGCTCAGCAAAAATCATCCGCAATATTTCTGGACGGACCTGGTTCATCCCAATTGGCAGGGAATTCAGGTCATGGTACATGCCATTGCTCGTGATATTAAAAAAACTGAAGACAAAAACTAATTCATAAAATTTTGCGGGATGACGGTATGCTCTATCTGGATTATCTGAAGTTTCTCGCCATGGTCGGCGTCATTGGGTTTCATGTGCATGAAACCATTACTTTTGGCAGCGCATGGTTTTCTGGTGGTTATCTGGGTGTTGATGTATTTCTCTTTGTTTCCGGATACTTAATAGAGAGATCCATGCGCCATGCGCCGGATGCTGACTTTCTGAACAGTGTGCGCACTTTCTTCAGAAGACGCCTTTCTCGTATTGTTATTCCCATGCTGGTGGTAACCTGGGTAGTTGCTCTGTTTGGTTATTACTTTCATCTGACCAGTTGGCAACCGGCTGTTTATTCATCGCTTTTTGTCTATAACTTTTATCTGATATTTCATCATATACCTTATTTTCAGACCTTTGCGATGCCGCACCCCTTTATTGGAATGTGGTTTATTTCATTATTGGTGCAGTTGTATGTTTTGCATTTTTTGCTGCGTAAAATAATTCGTAACCAGTATTTTTATTTTGTGCTGATGTTGCTATTGCTGATGGTTACGGCCGGGGGAGCATACTGGTTGGGTGTACATCATCAGCTTAATGCTGCTTATGTTTTACCTTGGCATGGTTTTTCCTATATTGCCGGGATTCTGGGTTTCATGGTTCTGAGTGGTCGTGAGGCTAAAAAAATTCCCGTCGTTTTTGATTTATTGGTAGTCATGGCAGTGCTGGGTATTATTGTCCTGTTACTGCTGGCTCCTTATCAGAATTATGTCATATATTCTTTACCAGTATTATTGCTTACTGCAATTTATATTTATGCTGCGGAACGATCCACTGTCTTTGCACAGATGAAATGGCAGTTGGGCGGGGCTTTGGGGGAGATGTCATACTCCTTGTATTTATGGAATGTTCCAGTTATTTCTTTCCTCTATTATTTTTATCATGGCGCGACTGATTACGTTTTAGTGATCCTTTCTGTGTTGATTATCCTGTTGTTGTCGGTGCTTACCTATGCCTTGGTTGAAGTCAGTATACAGAATGCTTTTAGCAAGAAAGCGCGGCATCATTTTTCCCTGCAAACCGCTTTTACTGTGGCTTTGATTCTGGGTTTGGGCATTGCCGGTTGGTATGATTCGGTGGTGGTTAATCAGCAATTTATTCATGAACGCGAAAAAAATCTCCACCTGCTGTTATACAAGCATTACCAGGCGCTCAAAATTGCCCAGTTGCAGAAGCAGTTACTGGCAATCCGTCAGTCAGGTGATGCGGCCCTGGCGGAACCGACGGGAAATGCCCTCAGTGCCAGAGGCGCAACGTCTGCCCCGGCGGCTGGCTCCATGACCTGGCAGCCCAATCCACAACCGGGGTATCTCTATAACGGACAGGAAATCCGCCAAAATCGTGCCTATCCAGACAAACAGGTATTGGTTGTTACGGATTCCATTCTTCTGGGATGGTCAGGTTTTGTGATTCATCAGGTTCCCAATGCCATACTGGACGGTAAAGTGGGTCGACAGTTTTCGCGTGCCCCATCCGTCCTGCAGGCAGAGTTGACGCAACCTCAAAATGCAGATATTCGTTATATTGTCCTGGAGCTGGGCAGCAATGGCGATGTCTTTACCCAGGATCTGGATCGGGTCATGCGCGAAGCCGGAAATCGCAAAGTCATGCTGATTATTCCCAATGTTCCCAGAGTCTGGGAAAACGAAGTTAAAGCACAGTATCTCCGCGCCAAGGCACAATATCCCAATGTTTATTTGTTGCACTGGGATCGTATCAGCCATGATCAATATAATTACTTTGATCCTGATCAGGTCCACTTGACCTGGGACGGTGACCAGGCCCTGGTGAATGCAATGCTTGGAAAGTTGTACACCATGGGTTATCAACAACCTCAGCCGGTTGCTCATGCGCAGTCTGTTCAATCAGGTCAAGCGCATCTGGTTGCCACCAAGCCACTTAAATTCAGTACAGCAAGTACGCAGTCGGCGACGGCTCCCGCGCGCTCAGTCTCAGTTCAACCCCAGACCCAATCTCCGCTACCTACCACCCGCATCAAATCCTTTACCATCGCGCCGCTGAGCACCGCGTCTACGGCATCTGTCTTTAGCAATGCGGTGCCGGTACAAAGGCAAAACACTGATGCTTCGGGCCTTGATGGTTTCCAAAATTAATTCGGCCATTTTCAGCATGAATTGTTCGTAGAAAGCAACTCTTCCGCTTCCTGACAAATGCCCCGACGTTCGAGCAGGCTTCCGGGAATGTGACCACCGGCCTGCCGCCAGAGTACGGCAGCGCGAATACCGCTGAGCAGGAGCGTGCGGATACGGGCGGCATCGTCAGCGTCACTTAAATAGCGGCTGTCACCGCTGACGATAATACGCGGGCGCAAGGTGCCGATAGCTTCCGTGTAGGTTTGCGCCAGACCGGCAATGACGCTGCTCTGCAGTGGGTCACCAAAATGCTGGATTTGCCGCTGGGCCTGCTGAATACCTTCATGCACGCGCTGGGTAGCGCTTTGATTTTTTAACAGGCGTTTACTCAGGCTGCTCATCGCCATAGCGTAGCGCAGCAGTTCGGCTTCCTGGGCATTGGCGGGGCCGCGTTGCAGGAGCGGGCAGAGCAGGGCCAGTGCCTGTCGTAAACTCTGGATGTCTCCCAATGCCTGACGAGTACTGGCACTGTCCAGGGACAGAATGCTGTGAATACAGGTGGCCAATAGTGGCCCCGGTTGTTCACCATTGCGGGCAATGTTCTGTACCAGCAGGGCGCTACGGATAATACCGGCCAACGCCAAAGTACGATCACGGCGGCGGTCTGCTTTGGGAATCAGAAAATCCCACATGTAAATCTGCCTTTATTATTTGAAAAAATCATTTAGTGTGCTTGCCCGTTGAGCATTTCATCCAGCGTGCCAGTAAGTTTTTTGCTTTGGGTTTCCGTTAATTGCCGACCTCTTTCATTGAGAATAAAAAAAGTATCTTCAACCCGCTCACCAAATGTAGACACCTTGGCGCCATGAATATTCAGCTGTAAGGCGCGTAATACTTCACCCACCCGATAAAGCAGTCCGAGATGATCGGCTGCACGCACTTCCAGCAGGGTATAGCGGGAGAGGGCGTGATTATCCACACGGATTTCAGCGGGACGCTGGGCGAAAAAGCGATGGCGTGGATCGCGGTGACGCAGACCAAAATGTGGTTTGCTTTCGGTTTCTCCTTCGATAATGGCGCGCAGTCGCGCTGCCAGATCCTGGTCGGCCTGCTCGGTTCGCGCAAAGGCGTGACTGTTGTCAATGACCAGAAAGGTGTCAATGGCTCGACCATCTTCACTGGTATCAATGCGCGCGTCGATGATGTTGAGGGCCTGGCGATCCAGGGCGCCGGTAATCTGCTGGAACAGACCGGGGCGGTCAGGACCATAAATCAGGATTTCGCTGCCCTCAGGCTGGTGGGCGCGCACAGCTACCAGGGTTTTACGACTTTTATGGGCGAGAATCTGTTGAATGTGCCACAGCAGTTCATTTTCGCTGTAACGTGAAAAATAGGCCCCCGATAAATGCTGCCAGAATACTCTGGCGCGGGTTTGTTCTTCCTGCGTCAGGCATTGCAACGCGTTTTCCTGACGATCCCGGACAATGTGCGGCAGGTCTTGACGGCTGCGATCTTCCTGCTGCAGTTCGGTAGCCGTAGCGCGATACAAGGTGCTGAGCAACAAGCCTTTCCAGTCGTTCCAGAGGTCCGGGTTGGTGGCACGCATGTCTGCCACGGTCAGTAACAGCAAGTAGGCCAGATGCCGTTCATCGCCGACCATTCTGGCAAAATCCTGGATGACCTGAGGATCTTCCAGGTCACGGCGTTGGGAGACCGTACTCATCTGCAGGTGCTGCTCCACCAGCCAGATCATCAGTTCCGTGTCTCTGGCGGACAGCTGCAGGCGTCGGGCAAAACGCCGTACTTCCTGTGCACCAATTTGGGAATGATCGCCGCCCCGGCCCTTGCCGATATCATGAAATAACCCGGCCAGAACCAGCAGTTCCGGCTTATCCACTTGTGCCCAGGCCTGTTTGAGTACGGACATCCGGGTTTCTTCCTGCTTATGAAGCAGTCCAATATTCCGCAGCAGAAACAGAGTGTGCTGATCGACGGTATAGACGTGAAACAGATCATGCTGAATACGGCCGGTAATGCGTTCAAAAGCGGGAATCAGCCGCCCGAGGATGCCACATTGGTGCATGATTTTCAGGCTGTCATAAGCGCCATCTGCTTGCGCCAGCAGCGCCAGGAATTCATTTCTGGCGATGGGATCCTGTTCAAGATTGCGGGGCTGGATTTTACTGCGCAACTTATAAAGCGCGCGTTGGGTCAATGCGTCCAGAGAAATGCTCTGCGGGTTTTCGGCCAGCTCGCGAAACAGGCGTAATATTTTCTGCAATAATTGCGGATCGTCTGCCTGGGGAAGGGGCACTGTGTTCCGCACAGGTTGTGCTGAATCTTCGCCCAGGCTGCCCTGATCAGCCAGGTATAGGGCAATATTTTCCTGAGCAATGGCAGCAATGCGCATAATGTCGGCAAAAGCGCGATAAAGCTTTTGCATGAGCTGTTCAACCGGACTGCGGCCGGGACGCTCCTGGTAACCCAGTACCTCGGCGAGTTGGCGTTGCTGCTCCAGACGCAAGCGGTCTTCATGGCGGCCGCTGGCATAGTGCAGGGTGATGCGCAGGCGCGTCAGAAAAGACTGAGCCCGGAGAAGTTGCCGATATTCTTCCGGGGTGACCAGGTTTTTCTGGCGCAGGCACAGCAGGCTGCTGTCTCCGAAAATGCTACCAGTCAGCCATTGCAGCTGATGAATATCGCGAAGCCCGCCGGGACCCTCTTTCAGGTTGGGTTCCAGATGAAAAGCCGTATCGCTACAGCGGGCGTGGCGGTTTTCCTGTTCGGCGAGTTTGGCAGCAAAAAAAACTTCGGGTTTCCAGGGCGGATTGGCGCGGAGGGTTTCTTTCAGTTGCGCCAATAATTCCCGCGATCCGTAAAGATAACGGGCCTCCAGAAACGTGCTGGCAATGCTGAGATCTTCTCGCGCCTTTTCCAGGCATTCCTGAACCGAACGCACACTGGAGCCTACTTCCATTTGCAAATTCCACAGCGCCGTCAGAAAAAAATGAATGAACTGCTCTTCGTCTTCCGAAAGTGCGGGTGGAGTGAGAATCAGCAGGTCAAGGTCCGAGCCGGGAAACAGGGCCCCGCGCCCATAACCTCCTACGGCAATCAGGCTGAGTCTGGTTACGCTCTGTTCATGCTCTGCTGCAGTCTGACGCCAGATTTTGCGCAAGGATTTGTCCAGTAGAGCACAGTGCTGGCGCAAGAGCGAGCGACTACTCTGCCGTGGAGAGAAACGGCTCTGTAAAACAGACCGTTCCTGACGCAGGGTTTCCGGTACGCCCGGCAGATTCTCGCCTGCCATGAATTCGGGCATGTTCAGATGGGATCGCCGGGGAGTTGGGTCAATACCTCGTAGCTGTCGTCGGTGACCAGAATGGTATGCTCCCATTGCGCCGAGGCACTGTGATCCTTGGTGACAATGGTCCAGCCGTCGGGTAAAGCCTTGATGTGACGTTTGCCGGCATTGATCATGGGTTCAATGGTAAACGTCATCCCTGCCACCAACTCCACGCCTTCGCCGGGGTTGCCGTAATGCAGCACCTGTGGTTCATCGTGAAATACCCGGCCGATGCCATGCCCGCAGAATTCCCGCACCACTGAGCAATGCTGGGCTTCAGCATAGACCTGAATCGCATGGCCGACATCGCCCAGGGTGGCGCCCGGTCGGACTTGCTTAATGCCGCGCACCATGGCCTCGTGGGCAACTTCCATCACCCTTCTGGAACGCAAGGGGACTTCGCCAACCGTAAACATTTTACTGCTATCGCCGTGGTAGCCATCCTTGATGACCGTCACATCAATGTTCAACATATCTCCATCTTTTAAAACCCGGTCGCCGGGAATACCGTGGCAGATGACGTGGTTGAGGGAAATACAGACCGATTTGGGGAAGGGTGGATATTCCGGACTGGGCTGATAATTCAGCGGGGCAGGAATTCCCTGTAAATCGTTGACAATATAATCGTGACAAATCCGGTCCAATTCTCCGGTAGTGATTCCGGCTTTGACATGAGGCCGAATCATGTTGAGCACCATGGCGGTCAAATGCCCGGCAGTACGCATTTTTACGACTTCTTCAGGGGTTTTGATGTTGCCCTGAGGGGGATTTTTTCGACGTTGTAACATTTGATTCTCCTGGGGCGACTCAAAGCGGCTAAAAAAGTAGCTGCTCTGCCGCATCAATGACTATTTTATCAGGACTGACCCGGGTTCGGTAGGCCAGTACTTCCACACCCGCCCTGCGCGCTTCCCGGAGCGCCTGTCCATAAGCCGGGTCCACTTGGTCGGCCGGGGCAAAACCCTGACCATCTTCGCGGCCAATCAAAAAAAACATGACGGCGCGCCCACCGTTGGCTACGACCTCGCGGAGTGCATGCAGGTGGCGCAGGGCGCGGGTGCTGACCGCATCGGGAAAACGGATGACGCCATCTGGGTCGAGCAGGGTGCAGGATTTGACTTCGACATAGCAGGGTGGACGCTGGGGATTCTGCAAAAGAATGTCCACCCGTTCATGGCTGCCATAGGGCACCTCGCGCCGCAGTTCGTCATAATCCTGCAGGGCGGGAATCTGCCCGCTGACAATGGCTTCGGCCACAATGTGATTGGGGCGTTGGGTATTGATGCATACCCAGCTGCTGCCACTCCAGTAAAGCTCCCAGGTCCAGGCCAGTTTGCGTTTGGGGTTGTCACTGCGGGAAATGAGTATGGCTTGTCCGGGTTCTGCGCAACTGCGCATGCTCCCCGAGTTGGGGCAATGTATGGTGATTTGCTCGCCGGTTTCGAGTTCGCAGTCTGCCAGGAAACGTTTGTAGCGACGAATCAGGGTGGCGGGGACCAGTTCCGGTAAATTCATCGTTGCGCCGACAGCCGTCCTGACGGCGCAGGCCAAAGTCGCAGAAAAGCCTCCAGAACAACTATCGGGTCAATATTCATAGGGGCAGCGTAACGCTTGTAGCCGGTGGATGCCAGAATGGTGTCTTGCCCCGTGCCTCCGCCAGCGCCCAGTTGCGCCACTGTTCAGCGGATGCGCCGTGGAGTTCGGCGGGGGTGTCCCAACCCAGCAGGCCCAGTGTTGTTTCCCAGCCTTGTCCGGGGCTTCCTGTCCAGGCCGGGCTCTGACTGCTTTTGGAAAGCTTGCTGCCATCGGCATTGCAGAGGAGTGGCAGGTGCCCATATTCTGTCCGGGGCAGGTGCAGGAGGCTTTGCAAATAGCGCTGGACTCCAGTAAACGTGCGTAAGTCGCCTCCACGGATGACCTCGCTCACGCCCTGTGCGCCGTCATCGACCACGCAAGCCAGTAGATAAGCAAAATAATTATCGGCGCGGAGCAGAACGGGATCTCCCTGTTCGGGAGGCGTGTTCTGAAGGCCGTGAAAACGATCTTTCCAGACGGGAAACTGTTGGGGAACGCGCAGTCGCCAGGAGCGTGCTGTTCGACCTGCTGCCAGTCCATGGCGGCAGGTGCCGGGATAATTGCCGCCGTGCTGGCGGATTTCCTGCCGCGTACAGGCGCAGGGGTAGGCATCACCTTCCTTTATCAAATGGTCCAAGGCTTGTTGATAATAATCATGACGTTGAGACTGCCAGCAGATGGGGCCATCCCAATCAAGGCCGAGTGCTTCCAGCTGCCGTAAAATCGTGTCCGCAGCTCCGGGCCGCACCCGGTCCCCGTCCACATCTTCCATACGCAGCAACCAAAGCCCACTCTGACTGCGCGCGCTGAGATAGCTGCCAATGGCTGCAATCAGCGAACCGGCATGCAGGGGACCACTGGGGGAGGGCGCAAAGCGCCCCACGACCGGCTTTTTCCGGGCCTGCGCTTGGGGCATTGTTGGTGGCGAAAGACTGGACATGGCTTGATGAATGCGCGCTGATTCCAAAAGGTGTAAAGCATTTCCGTTGACTATGGTTTATTTCGGTTTGCTGTACAATCAGGCCGGTACTTGGAGATCAGACCCGGCATCATGAAAGTGCTGCTTAGGCGCGGACCAGTTTAAAAACGGAGCATTCATGGCGGTTGGAGAATTTGCACTCATTGAGCAGTTGCAAGGCAGGCTGGGTGGCGGCGGGAAGGGGGTGCTCCTGGGAATGGGAGATGATGCAGCCTGGCTGGATCCGGCGGGACAGTCGCTGGTGACCAGCATGGATACACTGGTTGCCGGCCGCCATTTTTTCGCCGATGTGGATCCTGCTGATCTGGGCTGGAAAGCCCTGGCCGTGAATCTCAGCGATCTGGCCGCCATGGGGGCGCAGCCGCGTTGGTGCCTGCTCAGTCTGGCTTTGCCAATGCGTGCGGAAGGCTATTCGCCCTGGTTGGAAGCTTTTGCCGAGGGTTGGCATACTCTGGCTGAGAGCGCCGGCGTGGCGCTGGTCGGTGGCGACACGGTCGCAACAGATGGTCCGCTGACTTTGACTGTTACCGTATTGGGCGTAGCGGAGCAGGGTATCATGCGGCGCGATGCCGCCCGTCCCGGTGATCTGATCTGGGTGACCGGGACACTGGGAGATGCGGCAGCCGCCCTGGATCTGGCTTTTGTGGCACGTGGCCTGCCGGGCTATGATTTTGCCGGTCCGGCGACGCAGGCCCAAGCACTGGAAGCCCGGCGCTTGCGTCCGCTCCCGCGCCTGGACTTTGGCCGGGCGGCACAGGCTGCCGGAGTGGCCTGCGCTCTGGACTGTTCTGATGGTTTTCTGGCTGATCTCGATCATATCCTCAAGGCCTCCGGGCTGCGGGCCCGGGTTGATCTTGAGCATCTGCCCCTTAGTCCGGCTTTGCGTGATTGCATTGATCAGGACTTGGTACGCTGGCAACGCTGGCCTCTGACCGGCGGAGATGATTATGAACTGATTTTTTGTGCGCCACCGTCGCTGACCCCGGCATTGCTGAATATCGCGCATAGCTGTGCTCTGCCAATAACCGCAGTGGGGCAGATTTTGCCAGCAGACTCACAACCCACTGAGTCTGTAGATATTTACTGGCAGGAGCGGCCTTTGGCACTGCCGGGCATACGGGGTCACCAACATGTTTTCTAGGCCCTGGTATCACTGGCTGGCTTTTGGTGGAGGCAGTGGCCTATCGCCCGTTCTGCCGGGAACCATGGGTACCATTGCGGCTGTTCCTTTTTACTTGCTGCTGGTTTTACTGCTGCACAATCTGTGGATATATGCTGCTGTCCTTTTGCTCATGATCGCTGTGGGTCCCCGGCTTTGTGGTCAGACTGCCGAAGACCTGCGTCACGGTGCAGCCGGCAAGCGTGCCCTTGACCCACCCGCCATTGTCTGGGATGAATGGGTGGGCCTGTTGATGACCCTGTACTGGATACCGTTCAGTTGGGCTGCCTTGGGCATCGGTTTTTTGCTGTTCCGTTTTTTCGATATGCTCAAACCCTGGCCCATTTCCTGGTTGGATCGACATATTCATGGTGGAACGGGCATTATGCTGGATGACATGGCGGCAGCGATTCCGGCTTGGCTGATTTTACAGGGGCTGCGAGCGAAGGGTTGGTTATGAACAGCGGCGAATTACTGCATATTTTTTTGCCCATGCGGCCAGCGGTGTTGCCCGATGCTCAGCGCCTGGAAGCCTGGGCCTTAAGGAGTGGAGTGCGTGCGCGCATCGAGCTGACCGCTGTCCTGCCCGATATAGAGGGCGCGGCACTGGGCATCGGCGCTTTTGCCAACGCCGCTGCCTGGAAAGTCATTCCGCAGCGTGCCTTGGTCCCGGCTGGCGACTGGCAGGGTCTGCGCGATTGGGCTGAGCATTATTTACCACCTTGTCCACAAAGTTTCAGTCACTTTAGCGATCAGAGTCAGGGCACAGAAATTTTACCCGGTGAATTCTGGCTTCAGGAAAAAACATCGAACGCTTTTGATTTGTCCATGGCGCCACCAGAATGGGCACTGTTGCAACATTGCTCCAAAGCAGGTGGGCCGCGTTTGGCCCTGGCCGAATCCTGCACCGGTGGCGGCCTCGCAGCCCGGATTACCGCTTTATCGGGATCATCGGCGCTTTTGCAGCACGGTATAGTGACATATAGCAATACTGCCAAGCGCCACTTTCTTGGGGTACAGGCAAAAACCCTGATGCGCTATGGGGCGGTATCCGAAGAGACGGCTCTGGAAATGCTCAATGGTCTCCTGCGCGAAGCCGATCTGGGCGTGGCGATTACGGGTATCGCCGGTCCGGGCGGGGCGGTGCCGGGCAAGCCGGTTGGCACGGTCTGTATTGCCTGGGGACAGCGCAATGGTCAACAACAGGTTCGTACCTGCGATTTTCGCGGTGATCGCTGGAACGTACAGTATGCATCCGGATCGGTGGCATTGGGTGGTCTGCTGGGTTTGCTGTGTGGATGAGAGTTTTATCCCGGGCGTATTTGCCCATTCCGGTTGCTCAGGTAGAATGCCCGGAAATGTAGATTGGATAACCGGGCCGGTCGATGCCCGGATGCCCGGATGCCCGGATGCCCGGAGCAGGCCGCTGCAAAAACGGGTTATGCCCGAGTGGAATACTCTTCTCAATTCAGAAAAGGACAACATGATGGATGATCAACGCAGCAAGGCCCTCTCGGCCGCTTTGTCCCAGATTGACAAGCAGTTTGGAAAAGGTGCAGTGATGCGCCTGGGTGACCACAACGCCATCAAGGATATTGCCGTTTACTCCACCGGCTCCTTGGGTCTGGATTTGGCTTTGGGGGTTGGCGGTCTGCCAAGAGGTCGGGTGGTTGAAATTTATGGACCCGAATCTTCCGGTAAAACCACGCTGACCCTGCATGCCATTGCCAGTTGTCAGCAAGCCGGAGGCACTGCCGCTTTTATTGATGCCGAACATGCTCTGGATCCCGGCTACGCCCACAAGCTTGGGGTTGATCTCGAAAATCTGCTGGTTTCCCAGCCGGATACCGGCGAACAGGCCCTGGAAATCGCCGACATGCTGGTGCGTTCCGGCGCCGTGGACCTGATTGTGGTGGACTCGGTAGCTGCCCTGACGCCCAAGGCGGAAATTGAAGGCGATATGGGCGACTCGCACGTTGGCCTCCAGGCGCGTTTGATGAGTCAGGCCCTGCGCAAGCTCACCGCCAATATTTCCCGAACCAATACTCTGGTGATTTTCATCAATCAGATCCGCATGAAGATCGGGGTCATGTATGGCAGTCCGGAAACCACGACCGGTGGGAATGCCCTGAAGTTCTATGCTTCCGTACGCCTCGATATTCGCCGGATTGGTGCCATCAAAAAAGGTGACGAGGTCATGGGCAATGATACCCGGGTCAAAGTCGTCAAAAATAAGGTGGCTCCGCCTTTTCGCGAAGCCGAGTTTGCCATTTATTACGGGGAGGGTATTTCCCGCCTTTCGGAGTTGGTGGACCTGGGTGTCAAGTTTGAAATTGTTGAAAAAAGCGGAGCCTGGTACTCCTATCAGGGCGAACGCATTGGTCAGGGTAAGGATAATGCCCGCCAATATCTCAAGGAGCACCAGGAATTGGCCACGAGAATCGAGCAACAGGTCCGTGCTGCTGCGGCCGGTAATCCGCTGGCCTTTACGGATGATGTGGTGGAGCCTGCGGCAGTCGAATAATTGGCCGGTCGTTCTCCTGTCGATCCCATGACCGTTGCCCTGCGCCTGCTGGCGCGCAGGGAGTACAGTCGCAAGGAGTTGCAGGATAAACTGCTGCACGCGGGCTTTGATAACTTGCAGATACAGATGGTCCTCGACAGCCTCAAGGCATCCGGTTATCAGGATGACCAGCGTTACTTGGAAATGTTGACCCGCACCCGGCTGTGCCAGGGGCATGGTCCCTTACGCCTGCGTCAGGATTTACAGCGGGCAGGGGTTGATGTTAAAGAGCAGGATGCTGCGGCAGTGCAAAGCGTCAACTGGCAGGTACAGGCGCAGGCCGCCTACCGCAAGCGCTTTGGCGATAAGTCTCCCGAAGATGCCCGGGAATATGCGCGACGCGCACGGTTTTTGGCGGGAAGGGGATTTTTGCCCGAACAGATACGACGCGTACTGGCGGATCCGGGCAAAAATGCGGATGATTTTAACGACTAGATTTTTTATGGATGACGGAAGACCGATGCAAGCGCAAGCCATTCGCCAAGCTTTTCTGGATTATTTTGTGGAACAGGGTCATCAGATTGTGCCCTCCAGTTCGCTGATTCCCCGCAATGATCCGACCTTACTGTTTACCAATGCCGGTATGGTTCCTTTCAAGGACGTGTTCCTGGGTCTGGAGCAACGTCCCTACCAGCGCGCTGTTTCTTCCCAGCGCTGCATGCGGGCGGGCGGAAAACATAATGACCTGGAAAACGTGGGTTATACGGCCCGCCATCATACCTTTTTCGAAATGCTCGGCAATTTTTCCTTCGGGGATTATTTCAAGCGCGAAGTCATTGCTTTCGCCTGGCGATTTCTGACGGAAAAACTGGGGCTTCCGGCTGCCAGGCTGTGGATTACGGTTTATGAAGAAGACGACGAAGCCGCTCAGATCTGGATCAATGAAATGGGTATTGATCCAGCGCGCATTTCCCGTTGTGGCGCGAAAGACAATTTCTGGAGTATGGGAGATACCGGTCCTTGCGGCCCCTGCTCGGAAATTTTTTATGACCACGGCCCAGATGTTCCGGGAGGCCCTCCCGGTAGCCCCGAAGAAGACGGGGATCGTTATATTGAAATCTGGAATCTGGTTTTCATGCAGTATGACCGCGACAGCAGTGGGAAACTGACCCCGCTCCCCAAACCTTCCGTGGATACCGGCATGGGTCTGGAACGTCTCGCGGCTGTTCTGCAGGGTGTCCACAATAATTACGACACGGATCTATTCAAGCCCTTGATTGCGGCAGCGGCCGAAATTTCCGGCAAAATCTATGGTCAGGATGCTGCAACAGATACCAGTCTGCGGGTACTCGCCGATCATATTCGTGCCTGCAGTTTTCTGATTACGGACGGTGTACTGCCGGCTAATGAAGGGCGAGGTTATGTTCTGCGGCGCATCATTCGGCGGGCGGTCCGGCATGGTCGCAAGTTGGGCATGGAAAACGTGTTTTTTCATAAACTGGTTGCGCCACTGGTACGCGAAATGGGGACGGCCTTTCCTGAACTGGCTCAGGCACAGCGTGATGTTGAACGCGCTCTGGAGCGTGAGGAGACCCGTTTCCGGGAAACTTTGGAACGTGGCCTGAGTCTGTTGGAGGACGCTATTTCCGGATTGCCCGCCGATGCGGCTATTCCCGGTGAGATTATCTTCCGGCTGGCCGATACCTATGGTTTCCCGGTGGATTTAACCGCCGACATCGCCCGCGAAAGAAACCTGCGTATGGACATGGAAGGCTATGAAGTAGCCATGAGTGAGCAGCGTAATCGTTCCCGCGCCGCCTGGAGCGGCAGTGGCGAAGTCAAAACCGAGCGGATTTATCACGACCTCGCCATGCGTCTTGCCGCTACCCAATTTACGGGTTATTCCCAATGTGTGGGTGAGGGAAAAGTGCTGGCGCTGTTGCGTGATGGTGAAGAAGTAGCTTTTCTTGACGCCGGGGACAAGGGCATCGTGATTCTCGATCAGACCCCTTTTTATGGAGAATCGGGCGGGCAGTCGGGTGATCGCGGCGAATTACAGTCCGAAAATGCCGTATTTCTGGTGAATGATACCCAAAAGCCCATGGGCAGTTTGCATGTGCATGTGGGTGTGCTGCAGTCGGGTCGCCTCCAGACCGGAGACACCTTGCTGGCCAGCGTGGATGAGCTGGCCCGGCGGGCGACCGCTGCCCATCATTCTGCCACCCATCTGCTTCATTCGGCGTTGCGCAATATTCTCGGTTCGCATGTCCAGCAGAAAGGTTCGCTGGTCAATCCGGAGCGGCTGCGCTTTGATTTCAGCCATCCTGAACCCCTGACTTCGGCGCAGTTGCAGGAGATAGAGCGCAGCGTTAATGCGGTGATTCGTGAAAATTACGCTGCTGATACGCAAGTTCTGCCCATTGCCGAAGCCCAGGCTCTGGGCGCCATGGCGCTGTTCGGTGAAAAGTACGGTGATGAAGTCCGCGTCGTGCGCATGGGCGACTTTTCACTGGAACTTTGTGGTGGCACGCATGTGCAGGCGCTCGGGGATATGGGGGTTTTCAAGATTCTCAGCGAAAGTGGCGTAGCGGCGGGTATTCGCCGTATTGAAGCCGTAGCCGGAGCGGCGGCTCTGGAGCTTATCCAGCGCGATGAACAACGTCTGCAGGCCGCAGCCAGCTTGCTCAAAGTGGCACCAGCAGATCTGGATCAGCGTCTGGCTCAGACCCTTGAGCGTCTGCGTCAACTCGAAAAAGAACTGGAAAAAATCAAGCGGGATGAAGCAGCACGGGCTGGCGCAGATCTCGCTGCCCGGAGTGAGGAGGTAGCTGGTGTGTCGGTTCTCATCAGCCGTCTGGAGGGTATGGATGGTAAGGCCTTGCGTGATGCGCTGGATCGTCTGCGCAGTCAGCTTCCCGAAGCCGTGATTGTCCTGGCTGGAGTTGAAGGGGAAAAAGTGGCCTTGATTGCTGCTGTTGCGAAAACCCTGGCAGGCCGGATTCACGCGGGTGATCTGGTGAATGTGGTAGCTTTGCCGCTGGGTGGTAAAGGTGGCGGCCGACCCGACATGGCCCAGGCTGGTGCCGGTAATCCGGCGGCACTGGATGATGCGCTCCAGGCCGCCCGCGATTGGGTCAGAAACAAGCTGGCCTAGTGGTTGCCCTGCCAGGGCTGGCCGTTGCCCTGATTCTGATGTCCACGGTCCGGTTTTGAACCTGGCTGCCCGCGACCCCGCCCCGGACCATTATCGGGACGACCTTGTCCGGGGGCTGGACGCTGAATGGGTTGCGGACGCTGTTGCATCTGCGGACGATGGGGATGCTGAAACTGTGGACCACCGGGACGCCCCGGTTGCGGCCGCTGCTGCGGCCCTGGCATGGGCCTTTCTGCCGGACGGAAATGCCGCCATTGCGGGTCTCGGGAATAGCGGCCAGCATCTCTTTGGACGCGCTGCCAATCGCGATGATTCCAGCGCCGCAATGCGGGCGGCGGAGCCGCTATGGGGCGCCACGGACCACGATAGCCCGGACCCGACCACCAGCGGTTGCCGTAATAATAATAGTAGTTGGAACCCTGATAAAAAATGGGTTGCGAAGCGCCATAGGCCGCATAAACACCCAGATTGCTCAGCCAGACCATCAAGGGCGGTGCCGTAAGAATGGCTGGGGGGTATCCAGGTGCCGCATACACTGGCTGGGTTCCTACATTGAGTTGTATATCTACGGGGCCAGCAAAGGCCGCACTACTCAATCCCAGTCCCGCCAGCACGGCGCTGGTCAAAAGACTTTTTATCCACAAATTTTTCATGATTATCATCCTCTCCGAAAAATCTTCAAAATGCGACTACATGGTACAGGACAAGATTTTTGCGCTATGCTTTTGCCTGTGAAATACAGATTAAGGTGTGTTGTCCCATGAATCGAGATGTAAAATGTAAATTTTTGTTTATCAGGTTACGGTGATAACCGGTGCCTGAAGTCGCCGAACTGGAAAAACTCCTGCAGAAAGTAGCGCTTGCTGATCAGCAAGCCTTTCGTGATTTTTACGATGCTACGGCTGCGCATCTGTTTCCCGTTGCTTTGCGTATTTTAAGAGAGCAGGGCCGTGCGGCCGATTGTTTACAGGATGCGTTTGTGAAAATCTGGTTAAAGGCGGGAGAATATCAAGCGGGTCGGGGCGCTCCCATGGCTTGGGCAGCGGCAATTGTCCGCTATCAGGCTATTGATGAATTAAGACGGCTTCCGAAAGACCAGCCAGGTTGGGAAGACGAAAACTGGGAGCAGTGGGGGGAACGGGAATTTCCTGCTGACCCCCGGATGGCTTCGGAAAAGCAACTTTTATTGGATTGCCTTGAACAACTTCCCAGCGATCAAAGGCAGGCTATTTCCCAGGCTTTTTATCGCGCAGCCAGTTACGACGAAGTGGCGCGCTTTGCTGGTGAAGCTTTGGGTACGGTCAAAAGCTGGATTCGTCGGGGACTTTTAAGTTTGAGAGACTGTTTGCATCATGAATCTGAATAAGTGGCCAAAGCTTGCGGACCTGCTCGCAGGTTCCTACGTACTGGGAACCTTGCGCGGGCGGGCAAGGCTGCGTTTTGCCCACATGCTGCGCTCTCGTCCCTGGTTGGCTGCTCGGGTGGCAGAGTGGGAGGACACCCTGATGCCTTACAGTCTGCAGGAGCCACCCATCGCGCCCCCGCATTCGGTCTGGCAAGGGGTTGTAGCAGAATTGCCAGCGCGTGCCGTTAACGCAGATATAGCCAGCCATGTTTCCTGGTGGCAGAAACTCGGGCTGTGGCGCGCCATGTCGGCTGGCCTGGCGCTGGCACTGGTTCTTCTGCTGCTCTGGCCAGCACCGCCGCGAATGCCTTATATGGCGGTGTTGAACAATACATCGGGTCAGGCGGTGTGGATGCTGCGGGCCAATGATCATCACATGGCCTTGGTGACCATGCGCAGCATGTCTTTGCCTGCCGATAAATCCTTGCAGCTCTGGGCCATTGTTCGGGGTAAAAAGCCCATATCCATGGGGTTATTGCCGACCCATCCAGGACGCACACCGATATTGATCACTCCAGACCATCTGGATATGCGCTCGGTTGCCCTGATTGCGGTGACCATGGAGCCAGAAGGCGGTTCGCCAACGGGCCAGCCGACCACGGCCATATTATACAAGGCAGATATTTTATCGACGCATTTAAGTAGTTGAGTCTGTAATAATCATCTTGTTGCATCCAAGCATGGAGCGAATGCGTATTTAGTTGGGGATGGCAATATTGCTGTCACGTACTCAGGAGAACGTCATGAAAGAAATGGAAAATCAAGGTTTGGATCGTCGGGATTTTTTCAAAAAAAGTGCATTGTTCGGGTTGGGACTGGCTGCGGTCGGTAGTTTAACCATGCCCGCTCTGGCAGAAGCGGCGGCCATGCCCAAAGGCCCGAAGCATGATTTATATTTGCTGAACTTTGCCCTGAATGCGGAACATCAGGCCATTGCTGCTTATCAGGTCGGGGCCGAAAGCAAGCTGCTGGACCCGGCATTGCTTAAAGTAGCTCTGTCATTTCAGGCAGATCATGAAGCCCATGCGGCTATTCTTGCCGAAACCATCAAAAAGCTGGGTGGGACTCCGGTTACTTCGAAAGTCTCTCTGAAAGCGCCGATGACCGAATTGGCCAGTAAGTGGGGATTTCCTCTGGATAAGCTGAAAAACCAGAATGATGTTCTGCATTTTGCGGCCGGTCTGGAGGTTGGTGCTGCCAAGGCCTATCTGGGAACGGTGCCTGAGTTCAGTAATCCGGAACTGGCCCATGCAGCAGCCAATATTGAAGGAGATGAAGCCATGCATTTTGCGGTGTTGCGTAGTGCCCTGGGAGAATTCCCGGTGCCAGCAGCTTTCATCTCCGCCATGCCCAGTTAACGTTTCATAACTTTATCGCAGCAGCCTGCATCCCTTGCCTAGTGATGCAGGTTTTTTACGCGCCTTGAAATTAAGCTGAAAGTTGGCTAAAAGTATTGAACCATTCTAACGGTTCACAATCATCCTATGCCGCATCACGGAAAAATAGTTGATGTATCGAAAAATTACAGCAGAAGATTATTAGGATTCTCTGTTTGGGTTTTTTTCTTGCTGATGGCTCTTTCCTGGGTGTTGGTTGGTTTTTATACTTGGGAGAAAGTCAGGGCTCAGGAAATTGCTAACCTACGAATATTGTCAGTTGCTCTTGCCCATAGTACATCGCAAAGTGTTTTTAATGTTCAGTCCTCCCTGGATTTGCTTGCGGACAGTCTTCGCAATATGTCGGCTGGTCGAGATTTGAATTTGTCTCACCGGTTAAAAAATTATCTGCAGGCACAGCCTGCAATCCAGAATATTACCGTGATGGATGACAAGGGACGGGTTCTTTCGGAAGCGTTCCGCAAAGATTATCCCGGTACGAACTCGTTGGCCATGCAAAATGTCCATTATTTTTTTCTAAAAAGCGATTTTTATATCGGGTCTTTGTTTCCGGATATCCAGAAAAGGCTCTGGTATATTCCATTCAAACGTCTCGTACAATTAAAAAATCATCAGGAGGTAACTGTAGTTGTATTGTTGCCTTTGGTTGATGGAGCCTTCAAGTGCTGGATGGGCTACCCTTTGCAGGCACATACCGGGCTGTTTTTACTCAGGCGAGATGGTTATCTGGAGGCGCGTGATCCGCCACCGGACAAGACTTCTTTTACTATTCGCCAAACCGGAATTGCTGCTCGCTACGTAGCTGCTCATACGCATTCGGCGGGTGGCGTTTATATGGGTTATTCAACAGCAGTAGGCCAATGGCGCCTCGGGGCGGTTGAAGACGTACCGAATTATCCGTTAGTGGCCGGAGCCAGTATCTTGCGCAGCACATTATGGGATATGTGGGCGCGCAGTATGATTGGTCCTTCATTGGTAATTGCCTTCTTGGCTTTATTGGGATTGCTGGTTTATCGTTACCTAAGGTATTACACGGAACTCCAGGAAAAGCTTCGCAGTGATGCTGAAATGGCCATCTGGGAGGCCAAGGAGCGTGCTGAGGTTACTTTATCTTCTATTGGTGATGCAGTGATTACCACGGATACTCAGGCCCGTGTGACGGGTGCCAATTCAGTGGCTGAAAATTTACTGGGGAAGAAGATTTCCGATATTCGCGGCGAGCCGCTAGATAATGTATTTAAAATCATCAATGAAACGACCCGAGAAACCGTTGCCAACCCTGTTCATCGGGTGCTTGATGAAGGGCGAATCATGGGACTTGCCAATCATACCACGCTGATCAGCGCAGATGGTCATGAATATGCCATTGAAGATTCGGCAGCCCCTATTCGTTCTCGTACCGGGCAAATACTGGGTGTGGTTCTGGTTTTTCATGACGTTTCTCAACGGCGGCAGTTAGCCGATCAGCTTGCCCATCAGGCCGGGCATGATGCTCTCACACAATTGCCGAATAGACGCCTGTTTCAGCAACATCTGGAAGCTGCCTGTCAAGTGGGTCAGGGAGTAAATTCCTTTTTTGTGGCTATTTTGGATCTGGATGGGTTTAAACAAATCAATGATCTGTTTGGTCATGATAGTGGTGATGTGCTGCTTTGCGCTCTGGCGAAACGTATGGAGCTCATTTTTGGCAAGCAAAATATTATCGCGCGTTTGGGTGGCGATGAATTTGGTCTGATCCTGTATAAGCCTCAGAAAATCAAAGAAATTGATGTTTTGCTCACGCAAGCCTTGGGGAAAATTAGTGAGCCGGTTGAAGTGCTGGGCAGTCTTGTGACGGTTTCGGCAACTATTGGTATCTCTTCTTTCCCTTCGGATGCTGATGATCCAGGACAGTTATTACGCTTGGCAGACCTAGCGATGTACGCCGCCAAGACCGCAGGACGAAATGGTTATGTGTTTTACAATGAAGCATTAGAAGCGAAACAGCAGCTTATCGCCGAAGGAATACATATGGCTGAGCAGGCGCTAGCGGAAAATCGTTTTGTTCTTTGGTATCAACCGCTGGTTGCTTTACATGGGCATGTACTTGGTGTGGAGGCCCTGTTACGTTTGGACACGGGTAGAGGAGAAGGTCTGCTCAATCCCAGTCATTTTTCCAGCGCATTGGATCATCCCTTGCTGGCGCGAAAAATCGGGCGTTTTGTGCTGGATGCGGCCGTGCATCAAGGGATGCTTTGGCGTAAGCAAGGCTTTTTCCTGCGGGTCGGTATCAATATTAGTGCCCGGCATCTTCTGGACTCGGATTTTATGCAGGATATTCATGCTATTTTAGCCCGGTATCCCGATTTTCCTCGGGACTTGATTGAACTGGAAGTAACAGAAAGTGCGCCGATGCTTGATTTTCCCTCAGCCATTACTACGTTGCAGGCGATTAATGCGTTGGGAATTCACATTGCCCTGGATGATTTTGGCACCGGGAATGCGTCACTAACCTATCTTCAGCGATTGCCAGCACAAACCAGGCTCCTCGCTACTTGGAGTGGATACGAGGGTACGGTAGTCTTAGGGCATTGCTGATCTAGGGAAGGTTAATGATGGACGAAGACAAGCTGTTTACCTTGGCGTTGGGGTTGGTTCCGCC
>NZ_JACKYY010000042.1:0-26742 GCF_015100075.1 Acidithiobacillus sp. HP-11 | reverse complement strand
GCCAGATCACCAATGGAATTCTGGAAGGTTTCAACAGTCTGCTCCAGTCCGCCAAATCCAGGGCACGGGGCTATCGCACCCACAAGAATTTTATTAACATGGCTTACCTCGTACTGGGTAAGCTGGATCTCAAGCTACCCACTTAAAACAGCGAGGAACCTGTTCTCAAATCATGAAAAGGAACGATATTTTATAAAAAATGTGGAAAAAATCAAGGAGATAAATTAATTTTATTAAAAACAATTGGTTGCGATTGTGTACCGGCTTGTGCGTGGTGTTGCGCTGCCTTTTTTTGCAAGATGGATTCAAAAAACTAGTATCCATAGTGACGCTAAGACTAGCGTATAGTTATTTTTTTAGTTATGATCCCTCTGCTCGTTTTCCAACCCAACAAAGGAGACTGCTATGAGCAAGTTTACCACAGCTTTGAAAGTAACTGCGCTGATTTTGCCCTTGGGCCTGGCCGGTTGCGCTACCAGTTCTGACCTCGCTAAGGTTTCTGCCAAGGCTGATGCCGCGCAGTCCACCGCCAACGAGGCTCTTGCCAAGGCTAATGCCGCACAGAGCACTGCAACTGACGCTTTGAGCAAGGCTAATGCCGCACAGAGCACGGCTGATCAGGCCATGAGCACTGCCAATTCTGCCAACCAGAAGGCTGAAGAAGCCAATGAGAAGGTAGAGCGCATGTTCAAAAAAGCGATGATGAAGTAATTTTATCGTCGTACTGGATGTGCAAAGGCCCCGCCGGTTTCCGGCGGGGCCTTTGGTTTTTTGTACTTACATGAGGCTATAGAAAGTTTGGTGTGGTCTTGATTAACCCGCCTTGCGAAAATGCAAATCCACATGAATATCCACAAAAGGACACAGTACGCCCCCACTGGCTGACGCTCAATCAATCCGAGCTCCGTGAGTACCACCACATCATCATGTACGCGGCGCACATCTCGACCTATCTGCCGGGCCAGCTCGCGGATGGAGACATCCCCTAACCGCATAATCTGGCGTAGTAACGACCAGCGTAATGCCGTTAGTCGGCCAAGAAATACATCCGCCGATTCAAAATTCAGGGTTTCTCCCTGGTAGGTTTCAGACTGAGCAGCCTTGCCCGCACTGCGTAGAGCAGCCTGCCAGTCCGGTTGTACGGTAATGGTCAGTGTTCGCGCTTCCATCGTTCCACCTCTGCAATAAAATCCTCAATCAATTGATCCACACTGATAAATGCGTAAGCCGTTTCCTCATCGGAAAAGTGAACATGGTCGCCTTTGCCACGCTCATTATCATAACCAATAACCCCTCACCTTGACGAAATAAGGTATCAACATAATAATCAATATGAATCTGGATTGGGATGAAGAAAAAAGGCGGTCTACCCTCGCTCATCGGGAACTGGACTTTGCAGATTGCGTAGAAGTGTTTGCCGATGTCACCTTTGAGTTTCCTGATAAGCGCAAGGACTATGGTGAAGCGCGTACCGTTTGCATCGGATTCCTTAAAAATCGCATGGTTGCAGTGGTGTACACGCAACGTGGGGATACCCGGCGGATTATTTCAATGAGGAAATGTAATGAGCGTGAAATCAAAATCTACCTCGAACGTCTGGCTGGATGAAGACGACGCAGAGGAATTAACCGGTAAAGAACTGGATCACCCGGAAGGCCGCTGGCTGCAAGACGGTCAGCCCATAGAAACCAGAAAAGGCCAAGCTGCCTTTCGTGCCCGCTTACGAAAAAAGCAGGTTAATATGCTGATTGATCCGGACATTCTCGACTACTTTCGCCAAAAAGCGGGGCAACGTGGGTATCAGACGCTGATCAACCGCACCTTGCGGGAATCCATGGAGCGGGAATCCTTGCTGGATGCCGTGCGCAAAGTGGTTCGGGAAGAATTGCACCATACGGACTAAAGCGGCTAGTGGTCTGTCCGCGAGGTCATTTAAGGGGGCATCATGAGCGTAGACCGTGATCGTGGGGTGGCGATTGTCAACGAGGCTGTAGACCCTCTGGATGGATACCGTGTTTGGGCAGCGATGGGGTAGTGGCGAACGCATCCGCATAACGCCCAAGGAATTGAATGCCCTGATGGAAGGCAAAATCATTGCCGTGGATGTCGAGGGTGAGTATGTGGTGTACCTTCAACTGGATGATGAATCCGAGGATTGAGCCTTGCTACCAACCATTGAAGTGGAAATTGATGCACAGGGACAGGTTCATCCCGTGGGGTTGGGCAAGCAGCTTCCGGCGTGCCGTGCCTTGTTGGCCTTGCTGACGCCGCTTGCCAACGAGGAATCGCTGCTTTCAGAATCCGTGCTGGCTGAAGACTGGTTGAAACCCTCAGAGGATGAGGCATGGGCCTACTTGCAGCCGGTCAGGTAATACGGGGGAAACCATGATCAGCGAACTGGATACCGTCATTCTGGTGAAGGATCGACTCCATGAAGGTCTGGTGAAAGGTGATGTAGGGACCGTGGTATTCATCCACGAAGGCGGAAAAGCCTTTGAGGTTGAGTTTACCACTTTGGCCGGTGATCCATTGGGGGTACTGACCTTGGCAGAAGATGAAATTCGGCCTATTTCCGCAAGGGATGTGCCGCATGTGAGGGTGGTGTGATGAAGTTTGGTTTTTTCAAGGGTAAGGGCAGAAGATAAATCTGTGTTTGTTGTGGGGCATAGTCAATGAAACTTGCAGAAACCCAAAGGGCTTTCACCGAGTCCATGCGATCAAAGTATCCGAACCTGTTCCCTGAACCGGAAAATGAGGACTACGCTATTAATCGATATGGAATAGAGGTCTATCAAGGCTGGTTTCCCATCGTTGGGCACATGATTGATCAAATCGCGATCTACGCAGAACACCATGAGATTGACGATTTCTTGCGGATCACCCAGATCAAAACGGATTACTGTCTGTTGCGCTGCAATACAACGCTGCAGAACGATGAACTGAACCAGATCATCAACGCACATAACGAACAGGCTACTCACACCTGTGAACAATGCGGGAACCCGGGCGAAATTCGCGTGGAACGCCGTTGGAAGACTGTGCTTTGCGACATGTGCAATAGTAAAAAATGAAGACGTAGATCACTGATGCATTAAAAACAGGGCGCACTGGCGACCAATGATTCTGCCGTACAGGCCATGGGCGACGAAGCCCTGAAAATGATTGCCAAGGAAGTAGCCGATACCGTGCGCCAGAACACCCGCATCGACTGGTCCATCCGTGAACAGGCACGGGCGCATCTACGGCGCATGGTGAAACGGGTTTTACGGAAACATGGTTATCCGCCCGATATGCAGGAAGGGGCGGTGAATATGGTTATTGAACAGGCTGAGGGGTTGGTGGCATAACCAAAGCCCGTTATACCAGCACGGCAATCTTGGCGTAACTTTGGAACCAGTCATCCTGAAAGACCGGCAAACCCGGTCCGTTCAGGCGGATACACCAGACGGCACCGTGCAGGTCCCATACAGCATGGCACAGACTTCGGGATGGTGCACAGAAGCCCCCACACTCAAAGAAGTTTCTCGCTGTTTGGCATCCAGTCCTGCCAGTAGCGGCACAATAGGGAATAATTCCACCGGCATTATACTGCTTCCACCACCACCGCTGTTCCATAGGCCGTGACCTCATTCATGGCCTGCCCCTGTCCGGCATCAAACTCACCGGAATCAAAGCGCATCCCCAATACCGCATTGGCCCCAATAGAACGGGCATGCTCGGCCAGTTGTTCCAGCGCATCATCGCGGGTCTGGGCAATCATTTTTAAGTAGCCAGACTGTTTTCCGCCAAAAACGGCACGGATACCGCCCAGAAGATTACCAACGATATTGCGGGACCGGACACCCGTACCATAGACCGGCCCAAGGACCCGAACCACCCGCATACCGGGGCAGTCGTTGATGGTGAGTATCAGGATATTATTTTCCACCACCATCCCCTTCATCGTTCATCACAGGTCCAGCACCCTTAGTCATTACAAATCCCCGCCACGACAAGGCGGTCCCGGACTGCATCAATGACACGCCGGCGATCCGGCATGGCCAGACGGCCTATGCGTTCCGCCATGTCCATCTCTACAGTGGCGATTTTTGCTGTGCGCACCACCGACGCCGCTGTCAGGCCGACACCTGCGAGATCGGCAATCTCAACATCTCCGGGCCACCCTTTGTTTTCCGCGCTGGTGATCATAAGCACCCACAGCAGACGTGGAGCCCCTATGCCGTTATTGATTGCAAGGACCAGGGCGGGGCGATACTGATGAACAGGTCGGTTGGTATAGGGGAACGGTAGCCTTACAACATCCCAAACTTCACAACTGCCCATAGGCCCGTCGATCTGCTTCACTGTCCCATTCGGAAAATAGCACGAAGGGGTCTTCCTCAGCTTCTTGAGTCGCTTTACTCAGAATGACCCGGTCATCCTCAATGCGGTAGGCGATCGCATCCCCCTCACGAAGACGCAATGCAACACGCACCGGCTGCGGAATGGTAGTTTGGGCTTTGCTGGTCAATTTGCTGGTAATCATGGCGCTCATGCCTGCGGGTTCCGAGACGACTTATGGTAAGGATATTCCTTGCTATCTGCAAGCCTTGATAAAAACTAAGACGCAGAAAATCACTTAGCAAACATCGCTAACTGTTTGTATTATATGGGGTGGCTGACGGGGCTCGAACCCGCGACAACCGGAATCACAATCCGGGACTCTACCGACTGAGCTACAGCCACCATATTGGAGAGAGCGCATGATACAACGGGCAAAGTTTGGCCGCAAGGCGGCGACAGGCAGGAGTTAATCCTTAGTCCATGAATAATGAGCTGACAGAGTCTTCTTCAGCAATGCGACGAATGGTTTCGGCCATGAGTTCGGCGACCGACAGTACGCGAATTTTCGGGCTTTCCTGCGCTTCTTTACGGAGCGGAATGGTATCCGTAACCACCAGTTCATCCAGTTCGGAGCGCGCTATCCGTTCCATGGCCGGTCCGGAGAGGACAGGGTGAGTACAATAGGCGCAGACCTTGACTGCCCCTTGGGCTTTGAGGGCATGAGCAGCCTCACAAAGGGTATTGGCGGTATCTACCATATCATCTACCAATACGCAGGTGCGTCCTTCGACGTCACCAATAATGTTCATGACCACGGATTCATTGGGGCGGGGACGGCGTTTATCGATAATGGCCAGATCCACTTCCAGCCGTTTGGCAATGGCGCGGGCACGAACTACACCCCCTACGTCAGGAGAAACGACAATGAGTTCCGGGTAGCTTTTCCGCCAGATGTCACCCAGTAAAATGGGGGAGGCGTAAATATTATCCACTGGAACATCAAAAAACCCCTGAATTTGATCTGCATGCAGATCCATGGTCAAAACCCGATTGGCCCCGGCGCTGGTGATGAGGTCCGCCACCAGCTTGGCCGTAATGGCCGTGCGCGAGCGGGATTTCCGGTCCTGGCGCGCATAACCAAAATAAGGCATGGCGGCAGTAATCCGGTTGGCCGAGGCGCGTTTCAGGGCGTCAATCATGGTCAGTAATTCCATGAGATGATCATTGGTCGGTGCGCAGGTGGGCTGGAGGACAAATACGTCGCGCCCCCGGACGTTTTCGAGGATTTCGACAAACACTTCGCCGTCGCTGAAAGAGCTGACCTCGGCGCGCCCCAGGGGAATTTGCAGAAAACGGGCTACTTGCGCAGCAAGAATAGGATTGGCGTTTCCACTGAACACCATAAGATTGCCGTGGGCCATGTGATGTCATTCTCTCTGTGCAGGTGGCAAAACAGTCCGAGGACAATTGGCTGGGGCGCCAGGGATCGAACCTGGGAATGCCGGAATCAAAATCCGGTGCCTTACCGCTTGGCTACGCCCCAATAACTCATTGCTCGGCAGGATCAAATAGGGGATGCCGATTACATCCTTTGACCGCCCAGGATCGCCATGGCAAAGGTACTTGTCCAGCGATGATCCGGGCGCTACTTGCATCTTCTGCAACCCCGAAAACACAGGCACCGCTCCCCGTTAAACGAACATCGCGCAATCCATGACTTTTCAGCCATTGGATTGCGGATTCGACCTCCGGGTAGCGTGCACATACTGTGCTTTGCAGGGTGTTTTCCATGACCCCGCCGAGAAACGCGCCTATTGTGCTGGGCGGGTGCTGTCGTGTCAATTCTGGAGCGGTAAAAATTTCCCGGGTGCTGACAGCAATACCGGGATGTACGAGTACATAATGGGATTCGGGGACCTCATTCAGGGCGGATAGCTGTTCACCGATCCCTTCTGCCCAGGCGCTCTGTCCAAAAATGAACACCGGAACATCCGCACCCAGTTGGGTGCCGAGTGCCATCAGCTCCTGACGGGTAAAGCCGCTTCGCCAGAGGCGGTTGAGAACGATCAGGGTGCTGGCGGCATCCGAGGAGCCTCCGCCAATCCCGCCGCCCAGCGGCAGAACCTTGTCGATGTGAATATGGACGCCTTCCCGGATGCCTGCGCTTTCCATCAGCAGGCGCGCCGCACGGATGGCAAGATCATCTGCCTCAGCGACGGTTGCGGCTCCGCCACTTCGGGAGAATTGGCCGGCGGGTCGCGAACTGAATTGTAGCTGATCGGCAAAATCAATAAATTGAAAAACGGTCTGCAGTTCATGGTAGCCGTCGGGCCGTTGTCCGACGACCCGGAGCATCAGGTTCAGTTTTGCCGGGGCAGGGTAGGAAATGCTCATGTTTATTCTGCTTGACCCATTTGCCACTGAGTAATGGCCATACGCAGGGCAATGCCATCCGGACCATTTGCCTGCAATAATTTGGGCATAGTCAGTCCGCCGACGGGGGTATATTGCAAATAGTGGACCTGCCAGGGGCCGCTGCGGAGAATGTTCGGCAATCCTAAAGCGTTGTTGCTGATGGTGCTGGTGTTACCGCGCAAGCCGAGCATCCAGTCCGGCAGCTCCGCAGCCGGCAGTTCGACATGCAGGACCATGCTCAGTAGCGTGGACAGATTACGAGCTTGCCGATGTTCTCCGGTGATGGTTTCCAGATGAGCACCGGAAGCCTCTACCGTGATGCGTGCCACGGTTCTGCCCAGAGGGTCATAAATGGAAAGTTCCTGCAGCCGGGGCGACTGTTTCCAGCGAAAGCCAAAGTTTTCATTCTGTTTGGGTGTGCTGAGGACGGCTTCGCCACTGGCACGCCAGTATTTCAGGCTGGAAATCACCTGATTACGCTCCGCTGTGGGGAGAATGTTGGTATGGCTGGGGGCTACGGGGGAAATGGTCGCGCAGGCCGAGAGCGTCAAGGCGAGAATGGCCCAGGCACCGATTTGCAGAGCCCGGTTCAACACCGCAAAGAGGAAATTTGTAAGGAAAGAAGGTCTCATGGCTGGCGGGTCAGTTCCTGGCGGAGAGGGATATCGTTGGGATTTTTATCCAGCGCCTGTTGCCAGACGTTACGGGCTTCCTGATGTTTGCCGAGAGCCCAGAGGATACGTCCCAGATGCATGCTGAGTTCGGGATCATCAGGAAGGGCCTGGTGGGCTTTTTGCAAGTATTCCAGGGCTTTCTGGTTGTCGCCCTGACGATGATGGAGCCAGCCGATACTGTCCAGAATCTCCGGGTTTTCGGGTTCTAGTTCAATCGCTTGGTGTAATAGCGTGCTGGCTTCGGAGAGGTTCTGATTCCTTTCCACAAGGCTGTAGCCCAGAAAATTATAGGCCTGGGCATTATCAGGGGCGAGCTGAATGACCTGATGCATGGATTTCTCCATGGCTGGAAAATCATGGAGTTGTTCCTGGACGGCACCTTGAGCATACCAGAGCTCCGCATTTTCCGGAAGACGTTCGAGAGCTTGCTGAAGTATTTGCAGGGCCTGCTGCAGGTGGCCGCTGCCTTGTAACAAATCGGCCTGGAGCAGGGGAATCTGCGCCTCTTTGGGGTGAGCGGTTGCCAGAGTTTGCAGACGGGTCAGGGCTTTTTTATGGTCACCCAGCTGATACTCCACGCGTGCACTGTGCAGCTCCACTTCTGCATACAGGGGGCCGGAGTGAATGCGCTGGTACCATTGCAGAGACTCCGCCCAGTGACCCTGGGCTTCATACAATCGGCCCAAATAGTAAATGGGTGCGGGGGATTGGGGCGCGAGATCACGGGCGCGCTGCAGATTACTTTGGGCTGCAGGCCAGTTGTGGCGTTCAATGTCCATGATCCCTAAGGACAAGGCGATTTCAGGATTATCCGGGTGTTGCCGCGCCATTCCCTGATAAATCCGGTAGGCCTGGGTCGTGCCCCCCATTTTCAGATAAAGCGCGGCCAAGTACTGGTGGGCTTTTGTCGCGTCTGGATGATGCGCTGTAAAAGACTGAATACTGTGCAGGGCCACGGTCGGCCCTTGGGTGGTTTGCAGGGCCTCGGCCAGTTGAATGGCAGCTTCCTGCCAGTCAGGTCGCAGGCTGAGCGCTTTTTCCAGCCAGGTGATAGCATGATCGGGATGGTTCTCGATCAGATCAATCCGACCCAAGGTGTAATAAGCACTGGCAGAGTTTGGATTTTTGCTGGCCAAAGCAGTTAATAGTCGCTTCGCTTCGCCACTTTGGCCGTGGGCAATCAGTAATTCCGAGAGTTGCAGGGTGATTTTGGGATCATCCGGAAAACGCGCCAGAGTTGCCTGGAGCAGGTTGATGGCTTGCTGTTCTTGACCTTTGGTCAGCAGCAGTGCTGCCTCAAACTGGTCGGCCCTGGCGCTATCGGGTGCCAGTTTCCGCCATTTTCTGGCCAGGGTCAGGGCGTCATCAAAATCCCCGAAGCGGGCGGTAGCCTGGGTGGCGCGCTCCAGAACATTTGCCTCGGGTGCCAGTTTGGCTGCTTCCGCCCATGCCGGTATGGCGAGCTTTGGCTCCTGCTGCAAGGTCGCAAATTCGGCAACCAGGAGGTAATACAACTGTTCTCCAGTCATCCCGGCAGGCTTGGTATCGGCCACAGCATTCCCAGCGATAAGGCTGAGCAGTATTCCTGCCACCATGCCGCTCAGCTTGCTTCTCATACCATCTGCTCCGGATTGATCATTCAGCGAGCACAATAACTGCTGGCGCAGCGGCTTGCAATCCTGTGCGCGGTCAGCGACAATTCAGCCCCTCCATCGTCGCTCTGCAGGGACGGTCGCTGCTATTTTCTGCTTTGGTCTAAGTCATCATACTGCCCCGATTGCGGTTCGGGAAAAGGTCGCCTTTTCTCCGGAATCGCTGGCTGCGGCTTACCGCGATCTGCTTGATCAGGGACTCGTCAAGGAAGCTCTGATTGTATCTACCTGCAACCGCACCGAAATTTACGTGCATGGCGGTCATGGGTCGAATCGTCAGGCCTTGCAGAACTGGCTCTGTGCGTTTCATCAGATTGATCCCCGTTCTCTGGATGGACACATTTATTACTCCAGCGACGCAGAGGCTGTCCGCCATCTGTTTCGGGTAGCCTGCGGCCTCGATTCCATGATTATTGGTGAACCCCAGATTTTGGGACAGGTGAAAGATGCCTATCAGGCAGCTGCCGACAGTGGTGCAGCCGGTCCAGTCTTGAATCGCCTGCTGCACTGGACGTTTCGGGTTGCCAAACGGGTGCGTTCGGAAACCGCCATTGGCTCTGCCCCGGTGAGCGTGGCCTATGCAGCGGTCAGTCTGGCCAAACAGTTGCTCGGGGGTCTGGAAGGTCGCTCGGTATTACTGATCGGGGCTGGAGATACCATAGAACTGGTGGCTACCCATTTGCGGGAGCACGGCGTAAGCACTTTTGCTGTGGCCAATCGCAGCTCCGAACGTGGTGAGCAACTGGCCGCAAAGTTTGCGGGGAATGCCCATACCCTGGAAATGATCCCCAGTCTTCTGCATGACGCTGATGTGGTGGTGAGCTGCACGGCCAGCACCCAGCCCATTGTCAGCCGTGAGGCGGTGTCTGCCGTCATGGCGCAGCGCGAACGTGGTGATCTGATGCTGGTGGATCTGGCCGTACCCCGGGATATTGCCCCCGAAGTGGAAAGCATTGAGCAGTGTTATTTGTACACGCTGGACGATCTGAATGATATTGCCCAGGCAGGAATGCGGGCGCGACGTGAAGCCGCTGCAGCTGCCGAGTTGATCATTGCCGATGAAGTGGGCCAATTCCAGCAGTGGCGCGAAAGTCTGGATGTGGTGCCCGCTATCCGCCGCCTGCGCGATCACGTGGAAGAACGGCGTCAGGATGAAGTGCGGCGTTTTCAGCATTATCTGGATCAGGGCCAGGATCCGCACGCGGTTCTGGATGCTTTTTCCAAGGCCCTGATCAATAAAGTGCTACATGATCCCATTGCGACCTTGCGCCAGCCCTGCCAGGAAGCCACCAATGAGAGTCTGGTCGCGGCGTTGGACATTCTTTTTCATCTCAGTGATGCTGAAGGATGAGCCTCAGTCCGCGTTTGCAGGGCCAGCTGGAACAGTTGGCCTTTCGCTTTGAAGAGCTGAGCCAGATGTTGACCAGCCCTGAGTTGGTCAATGATACCCAGCGCTTTCAGAGCCTTTCCAGGGAGTTGGGTGAAATCAGTCCCATACTGGATTTGTTACGCCGTCACGAACAGCGCCAACGCGATCATGACGAGGCGGAAAAAATGCTGCTTGAAGAGCGCGATCCCGATTTGCGGGAAATGGCCCATGACGAGCTGGCGAGCGCCAATAAAGATCTGGAGGAACTGGAAGAGTCCTTGCGCTTGCGCTTGTTGCCCAAAGACCCCAATGATGAGCGCAACGTTTTCGTGGAAGTACGTGCGGGGACCGGGGGAGAAGAAGCCGCTCTGTTTGCCGGCGACCTGGTGCGCATGTATACCCGTTATGCCGAGAGTCAGGGTTTTACAGTGCTGTTGTTGTCCGCATCGGAGTCGGAGCGGGGCGGCTACAAGGAGGCCGTGCTGGAAATCAGCGGGCGCGGTGCTTATTCCCGACTCAAGTTTGAATCGGGCGGCCATCGGGTTCAGCGCGTCCCTGAAACTGAAGCCCAGGGGCGTATCCATACCTCCGCCTGTACGGTGGCGGTATTGCCGGAGGTGGATACGGTCAGCGAGATCAATATCAATCCTGCGGATCTGCGAATTGATACCTTTCGAGCCAGTGGCGCCGGTGGTCAGCACATCAACAAGACCGATTCGGCTATCCGGATTACCCATATTCCTTCGGGTCTGGTGGTAGCCTGTCAGGAAGATCGCTCACAGCACAAAAACCGCGCCAAGGCGATGGCCTTGTTACAGGCCCGACTGCTGGAAACAGAGCAGGAAAAACAGCAGAGCAGTGCTGCACAAACCCGGCGGCTTTTGATTGGTTCCGGCGATCGCTCCGAACGCATTCGTACTTATAATTTTCCGCAAGGACGCCTGACGGATCATCGGATCAATCTGACCCTGTACCGGCTGGAAGCTATTCTGGCGGGAGATCTGGATGCCGTCATTGAGCCGTTGATCAAGGAATATCAGGCCGATTTGCTGCAAAATCTGGGTGATGATTAGTCTTCAGGACTGGCAGCGCCATCTGGGTGCGCAGTTGGCGGCAGTCAGTGACCAGCCTGCCCAGGAAGCGCGCTGGTTGATGACCCATGGTCTCGGTCTCCGTTCCACGGAACTTTTGATAAACCCGCAAAAGGTTTTGACTCCCACTGAAAGAGCACAATTACAGACACTTCTGGACCAGCGACTCAGCGGTGTGCCTCTGGCTTACTGTCTGGGTGAATGGTCCTTTTATGGACTGGATCTGACAGTCACTGCTGCAGTATTAATTCCTCGTTCCGATAGTGAATTACTGGTCAGTCTGGCGCTTATGGAGAGTCAGGTAGAGGATGACCTGCAACTGCTTGATCTGGGCACAGGGTCCGGAGCACTGGCCCTGGTGCTGGCCCGTGAACGGCCGCAAGCCAGCGTTTTTGCTGTGGAGCAAAGCCCGGAAGCCTTGGCTATCGCCCGGCTGAATGGGGATCGAATCGGGGTGAAAAACATCCAGTGGTTGCAAGGTGATTGGTATACTCCCCTGGATCCGAACCTGCGTTTTGATCAAATTATTTCCAACCCGCCTTATCTCGCCAGTAATGACCCCCATCTGCCGGACTTACAGCATGAGCCCAGGACTGCGCTGGTGGCTGGTGCAACGGGTCTGGAATGTCTGGAACCTATTATTATCGGTGCCCGTTCGCGCTTGCGCCCGGGGGGACGTATTTTGCTGGAGCATGGTTGCGAGCAAGCTGCTGCAGTGCACACACTCCTGCATGACCATGGTTTTCAGCAGGTACAGACGCATTGTGATCTGGCGGGCAGAGAACGTGTAAGTAGTGCCAGGAGTCCTGATCATGCCTGAATTACCGGAAGTGGAAGTGACCCGTCTGGGAATCAGTCCGCATCTTTTGGGAAAAAATCTGCAGGGCGCGATCGTGCGTGAATCACGTTTGCGCCTGGCTGTGAATGCGGACTTGAGCGCGCAGGTTGCCGGTCAGAAACTGGAGCAAATAAGACGGCGCGGCAAATATCTGCTGCTGGATCTGCAACGGGGCAGCATTCTGATTCATTTGGGGATGAGTGGACACTTGCGGGTACTCCCGCAGGACACTCCGGTGGAGAAGCATGATCATGTGGACCTGCTTTTTGCTCAGGATACGTGTTTGCGTTTCCATGATCCCCGCCGTTTTGGCGTACTTTGCTGGCTGAAAGAAGCGGATACGCACCCATTGATTGCCCGCCTTGGTCCCGAACCTCTGGGCGAGGATTTTTCCGGAGCCTATCTCCATGCTCAGAGTCGTCAGCGCCAGATTCCGGTAAAAGCCTTTCTGATGGATGCGCATCAAGTGGTGGGTGTGGGAAATATTTACGCCAATGAGGCCCTTTTTGCCGCAGGCATTGATCCGCGTCGCCCGGCCGGACGCATCTCTCTGGCCCGCTACACCCTCCTGGCCGCAGCCGTGCGTGTCGTGCTGGAAGCTGCTATTCAGCAGGGGGGGACGACTCTGCGCGACTTTACCCGACCAGATGGCAGAAATGGATATTTTCGACTATCTCTGGCGGTATACGGACGAGAAGGACAAGCCTGTATCCGCTGCGGAAAAGCTTTGCAGGGAATACGCATCGGCGGGCGGGCGACCACTTATTGTTCCCATTGTCAGCACTGACCTGTCGGGAGTACCCATGAGCATTGAGCAGTCGATTACCCGGTCACCGATTTTGGAGGGCCTGTCTGCATTGAACCGCTGGCGCCAGGATCTGGTTAGTGGTCTGCACGAAATGGCAGCACTCACTGCCGACCTCGGCCTGCTGCCCAGCGGAACCATGCTGCAGCTGGAAACCCTGGCTTATGATACAGAGCAGGACAGTCTGCGCATTGCTTTTGTCGGGGAGTTTTCCCGGGGTAAAACCGAACTGATCAATGCCTTGTTTTTTTCGGATATGGGCCAGAGACTTCTGCCTTCCAGCTCCGGGCAGACCACCATGTGTCCCGTGGAAATTCGCGGTGCGCCGCAAGGACGTCCCGGTCTGCAGCTGCTGCCCATCGCCAGCCGCAGCCTCGATGTCAGTATTGAAAAACTCAAAAAGGCGGGAAGCGCCTGGCGCAAGTTCCCCTTGTCTGTGGCAGACAAAAAGGAGCGATCCGAGTCATTAGCGCACTTGACGGAAACGGTTTGTGTGGCCGTAGAAGATGCCCGGCGTATTGGTCTTTGCCCGCCGCTGAACCGCACCCCCAAAAATCGCGAACGCACGGTATGCCCCTCTTGCGGATTGGGTAAGGTGCTGATTCCGCGCTGGCGGCACGCCATATTATATCTGGCACACCCGGTATTGGATGCAGGCTTGACAGTGCTGGATACCCCGGGCCTCAATGCCATTGGTGCCGAGCCGGAACTGACCTTCAGCATGCTGGCAGATGCGGACGCTATTGTATTTCTGCTGGGTGCAGACACCGGAGTAACGCAAAGTGATCTGATGATCTGGGACCAATACCTGATGCGCAATGCCCATCAAAAGCAAATTGTACTCTTGAATAAAATTGACACCCTTTGGGACGAATTGCGGGAAGAGGATGATATTCAACAGGAAATTACCCAGCAGGTGGCTAATACGGCAACCCGCTTACGTATCAGCCCTGATCAGGTCATTCCGGTTTCCGGTCAAAAAGGCCTGGTTGCCCGAATCCGTCAGGATGCGGAGCTGCTGGAGCGCAGTGGCTTGGCCGCGCTGGAGCGCTCCATAGCGGAAGTACTTTTGCCAGCGCGTCATGAAACCATCAAGGAAAAATGCCGAATGCTCATAGAGCGGGCGGTGCTGGATCAAAAAAATATGTTGCAGGATCAGCGCCATCGTCTTTTAGCCCAAATGGATAGCGTACAAAGTCTCAAGGACCGTACGGCTGAAAAAATCCCCAAACTGGTTGCACAGCATCAAATCCTGCTCAAAAATTTTGAGCAGGATCGACAGGCTTTTGAAGAGAAAAAAGCCCGGTTTCGCCAGGCAGTGGAAGAGTTGTTGCTGATTCCTCTGGCTCCCAATACCTTTGATCTGGTGATCAGCAATGCCAAGGCGGAAATGCTCTCAGCCTGGACAACTGCAGGAATTGTCGAGCGTTTCCGGCAGTTTTTCAGTGAAGCCATCGCCCACTTTGATCGGGCACTGGAGGGCGCACAACAAGTGTCCGCCATGGTCGCGGAAGAATATCAGGCCTTGCAGAAGCGTTACCGCCTGCCCCCCTTGCGGGCCGTGCCCTACGCCATGATGCCCAGACGTGCGGAATTGATGGATATGTCTGAAAGCTACGAGCGTTTTGGAATGATGCTGGAAATTGCGGTAAACACCCAAAGTAGCGTGGTGCGCAAGGCATTTTTGACGGTAGCGGGTCGTACCCGGGATTTTGTCGTCGAAACCCGTCGGGAGGCGGAAAACTGGGTGGATGAAATCATGGCCGTCATGAACCAGCAACTCCAGCTATTTCATCAAAATGCCGAGGAAGAGCTGAATTCACTACAAAGTATTGCCACGACTATGGGTAATATTGATACCAGAGTACAGCAGCTGGAACAGAGTCTTGCCGAGATTCAGGAGCAGAGTGACCGGCTTGATCGCCAATCCGCTCCACTCCTGAGTCTGCTGCGAGCGCCTTTCAGGCCTGTCCGGTAAGTTGCCGGAATTTGCTTTGCAGTTGTTCAGCAGATTCTGCATGGTCAGGATCTTTGCTGATACAATCCACCGGACAGACTTCCATGCACTGGGGCGTGTCGTAATGGCCAACGCACTCGGTGCAGAGATTGGGGTCAATGACATAGATATTCGGCCCCATGCTGATGGCGCTGTTGGGACATTCGGGTTCACAGACATCACAGTTGATGCAGTTGTCATCAATAAGCAGAGACATTTATTTCTCCTTGGATCAATAGCATATTCTACTTTTCTGAATGGTCTAGGTCCACTCCGTTAAGAAAATGTCTTTTCAGGGCGCTGGCTACCGCAGGATGGACAAAAGCGCTGACATCTCCGCCCAGGCGACTGATTTCCCGAACCAGGCTGGAGGAAAGAAAAGTATGCTGATCAGAAGTCATCAAAAACAGGGTCTCAATTTGCGCATCCATGCGGCGATTGATGGAGGCCAATTGAAATTCATGCTCAAAATCAGAAATGGCGCGCAACCCGCGCAAAATCAGATGGGTTTTTTCTTCCTGCAAGAGGTGGATCAATAATCCGGAAAAAGCGCGTACCCGGACTCCCGGAATGCCTGTGAGGGTTTCCGTGGCCAGGGCGACTCTTTCAGTTAGAGGAAATATGGGATTTTTGGGAGTTTCCGAGGCGATGGCCACCACGACCTCGTCAAAAAGCTGGGCAGCGCGGCGGACCAGGTCTTCATGCCCATGGGTGATTGGATCAAAAGTGCCGGGATATATAATCCGTCTGGGCTGAGGTTTTGTGCGCATGTGCTCCTACTGCTTGCTAAACAGGGTGTAAAAAGCATCACCACAATGTCCGTGGCGATAAGACTGCCAACCTTGAGGAATATCTGCGGCCTGCCATTGTTCCGCAGCCGAGCTTTCCAGGTAAAGCCAGCAGGGTTTTTCCGATGTTGCGCAGGCAGCAAAACAAGACGCCAGACGCTGCGGCCAGCCCTGATCAAAGGGCGGATCAGCAAACACTATATCAAAGGAAGGCGCATTCTGCTGTAGATAGTGCAGAGCATTCTTGCCGGCAAGCTGGCTTTCCGGAATCCCACAAGCCTTGAGATTCTGTAACAACAGGGCGCGATGCCGGGGATTTTTTTCGACAAAAACCACTTCCTTGGCATCTCTTGACCAGGCTTCCAGCCCCAAAGCGCCACTTCCGGCGAAAAGGTCCAGAACCCGCGCGCCTGCAACCACCCCGCCCAACCAGTTAAACAGTCGTTCACGGACTACCCCGGGCGTAGGGCGAACGCCTGAATCTGAGGGGGTCAACAGCCGGCGACCTCGATGCCGTCCAGCAATGATGCTGACGGTCATGGATTTTTACCCCAAATTGCCGGTGACAGATAGTCATCAGCGATGGGCGCATTGTTCGCTGCGCTGCTTCGGTGGATAATGCAACTATTCATAATGTCTGAGGTTCTGCCCGTTCAATGGTTTTTAACTGGTTCAAGCGTAACAAAAGCCCTTCTCAGGAGGAAATGACAGAAGCCGCTGACGCAACTGTCCAGCCTGAGCCTGCTGAGGAAAAACCTGAGACTGTTCTGCCTGCACATGTTGAGGCAGTACCAGAAGCCGCATCTGAAGATGAGACCACCCCGCCACCCGCACAGCTATTGGAAGAGCCGGAAGATCAACCAACGGAGTCTCCCGATATGGCGTTGCCTGCTGCCGAACCTGCCGCTGGTTCCGTGCAAAAAGGGCTTTTTGCACGACTACGAGAAGGTCTGAACCGGAGTCGGGAGCAATTTACCGAAGGCGTCGGCCGACTGGTCCTGGGTAAAAAAGTCATTGATGACGAATTGCTGGAAGATCTGGAAGCGTTATTGTTACAAGCGGATCTGGGTTCTGCAGCGACTCGGGAAATCATGGCCTCGGTGACGGAAAAAGTGCGTCGTAAGGAACTGACAGATCCTGCCATCCTGAAAAAAGCCCTGCGCGATGCGTTGCTCGATATTTTGCGGCCGCGTGCGGAACTCTGGGTGCCGGAAAAGGGACGGACGCAGGTATTGATGATGGTAGGCATCAATGGTGCCGGGAAAACGACGACTACGGGCAAGCTCGCCGCACGCTGGAAAGCCGATGGGTTTTCCATGGTGCTGGCGGCCGGAGACACTTTTCGGGCGGCTGCGGTTGAACAGTTGCAGGGCTGGGGACAACGGGTGCAGGTTCCGGTAGTTGCGCAGGGAACCGGTGCGGATAGTGCCTCGGTAGTTTTTGATGCGTTTGCGGCGGCGCGGGCCCGATCTGCCGATCTGCTCATTGCCGATACGGCAGGACGCCTGCATACCCAAGACCATTTGATGGAAGAACTGAAAAAAGTCAAAAGAGTACTGGCAAAGCAGGATCCCGAAGCGCCCCATCAGGTCTGGTTGGTGCTGGATGCAGGAACCGGACAAAATGCCCTGAATCAGGCCCAGCAGTTTCATGAGGCTATTGGTCTGACGGGTATCTGTATTACCAAACTGGATGGCACCGCCAAGGGCGGGGTGGTGGCGGCTATTGCCAAGGCTCTGCCGATTCCGATTCGTTACATTGGTGTAGGCGAACAGGTGGCTGACTTGCGTCCCTTTGATCCAGAATCTTTTGTTGATGCCCTCTTCGCGGAGCCGAAGTCATGATTGAATTTATCAATGTCACCAAACATTATCCCGGCCGCCATCATGTGCTGCGTGAACTGAATCTTAAATTGCCGACCGGGCAGATGGCTTTATTGACCGGGCCTTCGGGGGCAGGCAAAAGCACGCTTCTGAAATTGTTGCTGCGTCTGGAGGACGTCAGTCATGGCACGCTGATGGTCAATGGCGTGGATGTTTCGACCCTGAAAAAACGCCATATCCCCGCCTATCGTCGGCGCATTGGGGTGGTTTTTCAGGATCACAAATTATTGATGGATCGTGACGTGTTCAATAATGTCGCCCTGACTTTGCAGGTCAGTGGGGTATCTGGAAAGCAGATTCAGAGCCGGGTAAGGGCAGCGCTGGAAAAAGTCGGATTGGGTAACCGGATTCATAATTTGCCGGCCACTCTGTCGGGCGGCGAACAGCAGCGGGTGGGGATTGCCCGGGCCATTGTGCATACCCCGGAAATTTTGCTCGCCGATGAGCCGACCGGTAATCTCGATGGTTCGTTGAGCACGGAAATTCTGGATCTGTTCCGGGACTTTCATCAGCACGGTACCACGGTTCTGGTGGCTACCCATGACCAGTCCCAGGTAGAACGTTTGGGGCTCCCCGTCTTTCATCTGGAGCAAGGGATGCTACAAAATTCCAAGGAGAAATCCGCGTGAGTGCCTTACATATTCGTCGGGAAGCCGCCCAAAATGCCTTGAACACCCTGCTGAAGCAGCCGTTAGCAACGCTAATGACCATTTTTGCCCTGGCTATTGTGCTGGCGCTACCTGTGGGCCTTTTTGCGGCGCTCAATAATCTCCAGCAATTGTTGGGGCAATGGCGAGATCAAGCCCAGATTTCACTTTTTCTCCATCAGGATGCTACAGAGCAAGACATACAGCAGCTGCAGAAGCAGTTACAGGGCAGCACCGGAGTCGTCAATGTGCGCTATGTCGGTAAGGAAGCCGCATTGAAAACGTTTGAAAAAAACGCCGGAATGACGGCTGCCATCAAAATTCTCGGAGAAAACCCACTCCCGGCTTCGTTTATTGTTGAACTGAATCCATTATCTGAAAGTCCGGCGGCCTTGCAGGCGCAAGTTCAGGAGTGGGCGCGTCAACCCGGAGTTGCCAGTGCCCAATCCGATTTGCATTGGGTGGCACGTCTGCAGGCCATTCTGGCCCTGGGCAAAAGGGCTGTCTGGATTTTGGCCATTATGTTGGCCGTGGGCGCAATTCTGGTTATGGGTAATACCATTCGCCTGCACATTGCCCAGCGCCGCGATGAAATTGATATTGCCAGTCTGGTGGGGGCAACGCGGGCCTTCATCCGCAGACCATTTTTGTATCAGGGACTGATTCAGGGGGCCATTGCCGGAATACTGGCCTGGATTATTATTGCGATTACCATCGCGATTTTGCAGGAACCGGTTGATCGTCTGGCGACTTTGTATGGTACCCGGTTTCAGCTTTTAGGCCTGACGGGTCTGGAAGGACTGATCCTGATTATTATCAGCGCTATTCTTGGTTGGCTGGGTTCACGCCTTGCAGTGGGTCAACACCTCGACCATACTTTTTCATAATGGATGAGCTGCCCTTGAAAATATTGTTCGGGATCCCCATCTAATCCTTATACTGTATATGTATTGAGAGGCTCGGCTCAGTTTTTGGAATTAAGGAACCAGCTGCAGATCTTGAGAGTCCAATGTATGTTGATTGTTGCGAGGACTAACTATGAATGAACTTGCTATAGCCAGTAGGGATTTGGTCAGTGCAGACGGGCTGACGGCTTACCTGCGTTTTGTCAATGCCCAGCCCATGCTGGAGCCTGAAGAAGAGCGGGATCTGGCCCTGCGTCTGCGCGATCATGACGATGTCGAAGCGGCAAAATCCCTGGTGCTCAGTCATTTGCGCTTTGTGGTGCGGATTGCCCGGGGTTATCGGGGCTACGGCCTGCAGGAAGCTGACCTGATTCAGGAAGGGAATATCGGTCTGATGAAAGCCGTCAAGCGCTATGATCCTGATCATGGCGTACGCCTGGTCTCTTTTGCCGTACATTGGGTCAAAGCGGAAATTCATGAATTCATTTTGCGCAACTGGCGTATTGTCAAAGTGGCTACCACCAAGGCCCAGCGCAAGCTGTTCTTTAATCTGCGTTCCAGCCGAACCCACACGGGCTGGTTGAGTGGTGAGGAAAGTGCGGCCATTGCTGAAGATCTTGGCGTTACCCGGGAGCAGGTGCTGGAAATGGAAGGCCGGATGACTGGTCATGACTATTCCCTGAATATGGAGCCCGATGAGGAAAGTGGTCATTCGCGGGTCATGGAACTGGCTGATCCTGCGGAGTCCACTGTGGATCAACTCCTGGATAGGGATTGGGACGAGCACCAGCATACCGTATTGCAGAGTGCCTTGTCGGCCCTGCCTCAGCGTGATCGCTACATCATTGAAAACCGTTGGCTCAGCGAAGATCCCAAGACCCTACAAGTGCTGGGTGATGAGCTGGGAGTTTCGGCAGAGCGTATCCGCCAGCTGGAAAAAAGCAGCATGGGCAAGCTGCGTCAGAAAATGCTGGCACTCAGTCCGGCGGCCTGAAACGATGCTGTTGTTTCATATTGATGATGCAGGGCGCTGGCCGAATTTGTTGGCCAATGTGCGCAATGCAGCGGCGGCGGATCCCGAACAGGCGCTGCGCGTTATTGCCAATGGTCAGTCCCCGGTATCATTGTGGGCGCATGGTCACTGGCGGCGGGAAATCGAAGAGCGGATCAGCGCCGGTTTATGTGTGGATTTTTGTGAAAACAGTCTGCGCAACATGGGCCTTGACCCAGCCGCCCGGCCTGCTGGCAGTCATCTGGTTCTGTCTGGTGTCATTGCCATTGCCCAAGCCCAGGCGGCCGGAGCGTTTTATCTCAAGCCGTGAGCTACATTTCGGTAACACAACCCAATTTATAAAATATAGCGGGACAGGTCTTCGTCCTGGGCGAGGTCCTGCAAGCGTCCATCCACATAGGCTGCGTTGACTTCCACGCTGGGCTGACTCAGGTCTGGCGCTGAAAAAGCCACTTCTTCCAGCAGGCGTTCCATGATGGTATGCAGGCGGCGGGCGCCAATGTTCTCGACCCGTTCGTTGACCTGTTGCGCGATTTCGGCAATGCGCTGTACGCCATCATCAGTAAATTGCAGTGTGACCCCATCACTGGCGAGCAGGGCGCTGTACTGACGAACCAGGGCGTTTTCTGGCTCCTGCAGAATACGGACCAGGTCTGCCGCACTCAGGGCATCCAGCTCTACGCGAATAGGGAGTCGTCCCTGCAGTTCCGGGATCAGGTCCGAAGGTTTGCTGAGATGAAATGCCCCGGAGGCAATGAACAGGATATGATCGGTTTTCACCACGCCATAACGGGTGCTGACGTTGGACCCTTCCACTAGCGGCAACAAATCCCGCTGCACCCCTTCCCGGGAAATGTCGGTCCCCTGCTGACTACCGGAGCGGACTGCCACCTTGTCAATTTCATCGATGAAAACAATGCCGCCCGACTGCACCCTTTCCAGGGCCAGGGCCCGTACTTCTTCTTCATTGACCAGCTTGGCAGCTTCGTCATCCGTGAGCAGACGCCGGGCTTCCGCCACCGGCACCTTGCGGGTGCTGGTTTTACCCTGAGACATATTGGAGAACATATCCCGCAGCTGGTTGGTCATTTCTTCCATACCCGCTGGCGCCATGATTTCCACCCCCGCTTTGGGAGCAGCAACCTCAATTTCGATTTCCTGCTGATCCAGTTTGCCTTCGCGGAGCATCTTGCGGAATTTTTGGCGGGTCCCTTCATCGCTGCGTGGCACCGTGCTGTCCCGGGGGCCAGGAATCAACGCATCGAGAATGCGTTCTTCGGCCATTTCTTCAGCGCGCTGGCGCATGGCCGTTTGGCGTTCACTACGAATCATGTCTACGGCCGTTTCGGTCAAGTCCCGGATAATGGATTCCACATCCTTGCCGACGTAACCCACTTCTGTGAATTTGGTGGCTTCGACCTTGATGAAAGGGGCGTTGGCCAATTGCGCCAGACGGCGGGCAATTTCGGTTTTGCCGACGCCGGTAGGCCCAATCATCAGGATGTTTTTGGGGGTGATTTCCTGATGCAGGGGGGCAGGCACCTGGCCGCGCCGCCAGCGGTTGCGCAGGGCAATTGCCACTGCACGCTTTGCGTCAGACTGGCCGATGATGTACTTGTCCAGTTCCTGGACGATTTCACGGGGGGTCATTTCAGACATGCTCATAGTTCTTCAATCGTATGGTTGTGGTTGGTATAAATGCAGATGTCCCCGGCGATGCCCAGCGCCCGTTCGGCGACCTCACGTGCTGGCAACTCGGTATTTTCAAGCAGGGCACGGGCTGCAGAAAGGGCATAGGGACCGCCGGAGCCAATGGCAATAATGCCGAATTCCGGTTCCAGCACATCGCCCTGGCCGGTAATAATCAGACTTTGCTTATCATCCGCAACGGCCAGCATTGCTTCCAGTCGTCGCAATACCCGGTCGGTGCGCCACTCTTTGGCGAGTTCAACAGCCGCCTTGGCCAGTTGTCCGGGATGGGCTTTCAGTTTGGCCTCGAAGCGTTCGAGCAGGGTAAAAGCATCGGCGGTAGCACCCGCGAAGCCAGTCAACACCCCCGGTTCAATACGCCTTACCTTGCGGGCATTGCCTTTCATGACGGTATTGCCAAAAGTTACCTGACCATCTCCGGCCATCACCACATTGCTGCCGCGTCGCACGCAAAGTATGGTGGTGCCGTGCATGGGTAATGCATCTGTCATAACTTATCCTCGGTTTCCGGGCGTTTTGTGTGTCTGGCGCGCGGGTGCGCCGCATCATATACATGCGCCAACTGCTGATAGTCCATATGGGTATAAATAGCCGTGGTTGCAATACCTGCGTGTCCCAAATACTCCTGCACGGCGCGCAAATCTCCGGCGGACTGGAGAAAATGGCTGGCTGCACTATGGCGCAGGGTGTGGGGATGAATATGCTGCCCCAGGCGTTTTTCTCCCATTTCCTTCACGCGGATCTGAATGCTGCGAACACTGAGGCGATGACCAGCGGCATTGAGCAGTAAAGCATTTTCTTCAAGCAGATGCTTGTCCACAAGCAGAGCATGGCGTAGGGGTAAATACAGATCGAGCATTCGCCAGACGCTTTTCCCGGCCGGAACAATGCGCTCCTTGCTGCCTTTACCCATGACCCGCACGGTCCCGCCATGACGATCCAGATCCTGCAGGTTCAATCCCGCCAGTTCACTGACGCGCAGGGCGCTGGAATAGAGCAGTTCCAGGATCAGTTGATCGCGGCTCTGCGCAAAATTGGGGGCTGTAGAGGGCTTTTCGACAGGGTCCATCAACTGTTTGGCCTGATCGACGGTCAACCAGTCCGGCAGGCGTTGTTCGGATTTAGGCATCATGATGCCCTGCACCGGATTCGACAAATCCGGTGATGCCTGTTGCAAATGCCGATACAGGGCACGCAGGGCGGCGAAGCGTCTGCGCAGGCTGCGCACGGCCACTCCGCGACTGCGTTCCGCCATCAGATAAGCGCGCAAATCGCCGGGCTGAATATGGGCAATGTCCTGATGTCCACGGCTTTGCATAAAGTGCAACCAGCCTTGTAAGTCGCGATGATAAGCCGCGACGGTGGCAGGGCTGCTGCGCCCGCTGCGGGCAAGCGTCTCTGTGAAGTCGGTGACTGCTTCCTGCATCAACATGGGGTCAGGCAGCGATCCAGAGCGGCCGTCACCAGACGGGCAATTTGATTGAGCAAATCCGCACCCGCATCCTTGGCATAACGCTCGGGATGTTGACTGCCCAGCACAATGCCCGCCTGAATATGCTGGCCGACCAATGGAATCAGCGCAAAAGATTCCAGAGCTGCGCCCTCGGCTGCAAACAAAGCGCTTCGCAGGCTTGGATTGATAGAAAGACCAGTGGCCGCTTGGGTGGGCGGCGAGCCGTCCAGTATCCCCAGAAAATCCGCTTCTTCAAGCACCGTAAACTGGGGTAGACCCGACACCGGCGTGCGGGCTATTAGGGCCAGCGCCTCCACCTGAAAACCTTCGTGCAGCCGGGTCAGCACGGTATTCAAGGTTGCCGGACAGTCCGGCGTGTTCAGCAATTCGGTAGCCAGATCAGAAAGGTGCAGGCCCAGCGCCGCATTTTGTTGGGCGGCACCCAGCAGGGCGGCAATGCGCTGCTGCAGACGGCTATTTTCGTCGCGTAAAACCTGTGCCTGTCTTTCCAGCAGGGAGGAGGCGGACCCGCGACCGACATGGGGAAGGGTCAGGGACAGTAACAAATCTTCCTGATCCCATAAATATTGCGGATGTTCGAGCAGGTACTGGCGGACTTGTTCTGCCTGAGCATCGTGTTCGGGGGCTGTTGCCAAATTAATCATCCTCCCAGTGGGTATCGCTGTAGCGTTCGGGGGCACTGTGTACTTCCAGCGCCGCGATCAGATGGGCGAGGGTTTCGCCTTCCTGATCTGTCAGTTTGTGCAGAAAAGCCAGATCCCGGGCGTCGCAGTTCAGGCTGTCAGCTATGGCTTGTACCGTGGTGTTCTGCATGAGGATGTCCCCCCTTGTCTGTCAAACAATGCGTTATAAGAGCCAGGTTCCGTCAAAAACCACCTGCGCTGGTCCTGTCATCATAACGGCTTGTCCTGGTCCTGCCCATTGAATGTGCAGGCGACCCCCCGGAAGATCTACCGCAACGGCCGGGTCCAGCGCTCCCCAGCGGATTCCAGCCACCACCGCCGCACAGGCATTACTGCCGCAGGCCAGGGTTTCTCCTGCACCACGTTCCCAGACCCGCAGAAGAATATGGGAGCGGTCACAGATTTCCATGAATCCGACATTGCAGCGCTGCGGAAAATCCGGGTGCTTTTCGATTTGCGGCCCGAGCTGGGTGACGGGTGCAGTGGCCACATCCGGCACGCGCAGCACGGCGTGCGGATTACCCATGCTGAGTGCGGCCAGGCGCAGTGTGTCATGATGGACTTCCAGCAGGTATTCGGGGCCTTCTTCCAGGGTTTTAAAAGGAATGGCCTCCGGAGCAAAACGCGGAGCCCCCATATTGACGCTGACCTCGCCGTTTTCGAGAATGCGCAGTTGCATTTGTCCGGATTGGGTTTCTACCTGAATGACTTCCTTGTCACTGAGCCCGGCGCGGCGGACAAAAACCGCAAAGCAACGCGCACCATTACCACACTGGGCAACTTCACCGCCGTCCGCATTGAAAATGCGATAACGAAAATCACAGTCTGGGGACTGGGGGTTTTCTACCAGCAGGATTTGATCGCAGCCGATACCAAAATGGCGGTCAGCCATGGCGCGGATTTTTTCCGGCGTCAGATGGACCCGCTGGCGGATACCATCGAACACGACAAAATCATTGCCGAGGCCATGCATTTTCGTGAAATTCAGTACGCTACGGGCAGTTTGATCAGTTTTAGCTATCATGGACAAGAGTTTAGCACGGACTAAAGCGGAAGGCTCGAAAAGGGCCAGTGTCATCATGGCAACAAAAAAGCGCCAAGGAAAACCCCGGGCGCTGCTATGTTCTTGGCTGGGGAACGTGGATTCGAACCACGGTTAGCGGAGTCAGAGTCCGCTGTCCTGCCGCTAGACGATTCCCCAAGAGTGGCGGCGATGATAGCTTTAGGCCAGCTTCCCTGTCAAACCGGATTGCCGGATCAGGTGAAAATAACCCTGGCTTTGTATTTATTTTGCCGACGTTGTAAAAAAGGTGTTGTCAAAATGTTGCATAGTGTCCACACCGGTGCTATAACTTGCACCGTAGTATCCAAACAATGCTCTCGAGGAGGAGCTTTATCATGAAGAAGAATCTTATCGCTTTGGCCGTTGCGGCCGCAGTTTTGGTTCCTGGAGTGGCTTTTGCTGCAGATAGTGACACTTCCAGCAAGGTATTTCTGCCTGAGAACTCCCAGGATACCGGTCCTATCCTCTATGGATTTGCCCAGATTACCGGTAGTCAGCAGTTTGGCAGTTCAGGAAATGAAGGTCTGATCTTCGGTGCTCATCGTATCCGCTTGGGTGTTAAGGGTACAGCCGTTCCTGGAGTGACCTACAATTTCCAATATAAGTGGGACGGCGCTTGGATGAGTGGTGGATCCCTTCAGGGCGCAAGTAAATTTTTCCCTGGAGTTGAGGGTGAATCCGGCGTTCAGGATGCGGAAATAAATTTCGCCTTCATTCCTGAAGTGCAATTAAAAGTTGGTAAATTCCGCGTGCCTGTCGGCATGGAGCGGACTCAGTTCGGTGGGGATGACTTGTGGTTTATCCAGCGCTCTATGAATCAGTCCATAGGTGCAGACCGTAGTGCGGGTGTTATGTTCCATAGTCCTAACGTAATGGGTACCGGAATCTACTACAGTGCGGGTATATTTGATAACCATTCTCTGGATGGGAACAATGCGTTTACGCTCTTTGGTAATAATCCACTGGGTTCTGAGTACGCAAATGTAGGTGTGCCTTTCGGTGGTCCCAGCGTTTTGGGTGGTTCCTATGCCCAGACACGAGTTGGCGGAGTTCTGACGAATGGTACTGGCAAATATCTTTTTGCGGGAATGGTTGGCTACAAGCTAAATCCTCTTCTCAATGTTGAATTATCTGGTGCCCGTGCAGACACTTTAGATTCAGCCCCGGGTTATGCAAAGCAAATTGATTCTTGGAATGTGGGTGCTCGTGGCGGCATGATGGGACTTAAGTATATGGCCGAATATAGCCATGTAACTAGTGTAGTGTTGCATTCTGTTTGCTGCTTAAGTGGCTATTGGCGCGAATGACCTTTTGCAGGATGTCGCGGGCGGTTTTGGTCCAGATGAAGGGTTTGGGATGGGTGTTGTGGTGGTCGATGTACCGCACTTGCCCAATACGGCGCTTTTCTTGTTCG
>NZ_JACKYY010000044.1:0-25125 GCF_015100075.1 Acidithiobacillus sp. HP-11 | reverse complement strand
CCAGAGAAAGTCCTGCAGCTTTTTGCAGGGGTGAAATTTATCGATGGCATACCGGCTAACCTCACCCTGCCGGATGATCAACAGACCGCCGCCTGATCTATGTCAGAAAATGCTCATACACCAGATTTGACTATAGCTCGTATTTTGATCATGTCCGGATACTCATAGCCTGGTGCGAATTTCGCCAGGGATTTCGGCACTTCCGAACAGATCGCATCTTTGCCTTGAGCGTGGAAGATTAGCGCTACCCGCGACGTAGGCAATCTCTGCTCAAGGAATGGCGCGCAATCGAAAGTATCCCTCCGCAGTAGCAACACTACTGACAGAAACTGACAGCGGCTACCACTATTGTGGCGCTGCGGTCACTCAACGTCTGACAGGAGGTACACATTATGGCTGGTAACGAAGTGCTGGGGTTAAGCTTTGCATCACTGGAGGTCCGAGACCTCGAAAAATCGAAAACCTTTTTTGAAAACATTCTGGGTTTTCAGGTCGCACCTATCGCCAGGCCCAACGCTGTTGTCATGCAGACCGAAGAGAATCTGGGTGCTTTTGCGCTGCGATGGATGCCCGATTTGGCAACATCCGCTTCTATAAAAAACTGCGGCATCGCAATATGGTTTCGGTGCAAGGATGTCGATGCACTGGAGCACAGTGTGCGTGAGGCCGGCGCAATCGTGGTGTCACCTGCTCAGGACGGTCCGTTTGGCCGTATGGTGGTTATCCGGGAACCCGATGGGCGCAACATTACTTTTCATAGCGCCTGAACCAATGTCAGCCATGCGTCGCAACTGGATTGCGGTGGTCTCCGCCGAGCATGTACGAATCGGACGCGCCGCCGGATTTATGCAAGTCTGCCACGGTAAAGCGGCACGCCTTCGCCGCATAAAACCCGGTGATCGTGTTGCCTATTATTCCCCTACTGTTGAATTCGGCAGTAAGAATAAATTACAGGCTTTCACGGCAATCGGGTTCGTGCTGGGCGGTGATCCATACCAGGTGGATATGGGAGGAGGATTCCAACCCTATCGACGGGGCGTGTACTGGCTCCCTGCTGAAGAAGCCCCCATTCGGCCCATCCTTGGGATGCTGGAGTTCTCCGCCGAAAAACAAAACTGGGGCTACCAATTCCGCTTTGGGGTTTTCGTCATTAGCGAGCACGATATGAATGTAATCGCTGCGGCAATGGGGGCTGATTTCGCTCTATCGATGACGGACCGACAGACCAAACAGGTAGTCAATCCGCCAAATGACCGTCCCTCTGCCCAGCCGCCACTGAGCCTTGATGGTGGGCAAGTAGACAGTTATCTTGCGCTGTGTATAAAATATGATACATTATTGTTGGGGAGGTGTATGAGCGAAAAACCGATTGACTGGCGAGGATCTTCGCTGCGAGACATCAAGGACGACGACATCTTCACCCCTAATGCGCGCAAGGAGGCTGGACACCAGCTTAGTCAGGTGCAGGCAGGACTTGAACCTGATGACTGGAAGCCCTTTGACGTGGTAGGCGCGGGAACCAAAGAAATTCGCATCAATCTCGACGATGGTTGGTTCCGCGTGATGTACGTCGCCAAGTTTCCGGAGGCGGTTTATGTGTTGCACTGCTTCAAGAAGAAGACGAGTTCAACCAGCAAACACGACAAGGACATCACGGCTGCGCGTTACAAGTCTGTTATCCAGGAAAGGAGTAAGCAATGAGCATCGAAACCAAATCCATGCACATCACCCCTGTCGGCGGCAACGTGTTCGCGGACTTGGGATTTGCACCAGAAGAAGCGGCAGCCCTGAAGGCCGAATCACAACGCATCATCTCTGAAAAGCTGGCCATCAAGGATTCACTGATGACAGAGCTGGCAGAATGGATTGAAGCGAAGCAGCTCAAGCAAGCTGAAGCGGCGGAAATCCTGGGCGTGACCCGTCCGCGTGTTTCTGACGTAGTCAACAAGAAGGCCATCAAATTCACCATTGACGCGTTGGTGGATATGCTGGCGAGAGCAGGCAAACACGTCCAGTTGTCTGTTCAGTAACGCTCAGCAATGCCCAACAAGTGATACTCCTTTGAGGCAAAAAATCCCCACGAAACCCGAACCGGTTTGCCGAGCGTGGATTAATTGCTTACTGGTTACAACTTCTGAAACGCTTGCACCCGCTGGATCGGCGTAGTAACGTTTCTACATTCATCCAGCGTGCGGGGTGTCATCATGACCATTACCACCTTAACCAGTCGCGAGTTCAACCAAAGGGCGAGCGAGGCCAAACGGGCCGCCAACAACGGGCCGGTGTTCATCACGGATCGAGGCCGACCGGCCCATGTGCTGATGAGCTTTGAGGATTATCAGCGGCTCACGCAGCAGCGCCGCAACATTGCCGATGCACTCGCTATGCCGGGTATTGCTGACATCGAGTTTGATCCGCCGCGCGTGGCTATTGAAAGGCGTCCGGCTGATTTTTCATGATGTTGCTTCTCGATACCAACGTGGTTTCTGAATTGCGCAAGGTGCGGTTTGGTAAGGCCGATATGAACGTGACGGCATGGGCGGAAAGTGTGGATGCCACCGACCTCTTTGTGTCGGCCATCACCATCATGGAACTTGAGCTTGGCGTGCTGTCGATTGAGCGAAAGGACGCTACGCAGGGGGCCTTGTTGCGCACATGGCTGGAGCAGCACGTATTGCCTGAGTTCTCCAGGCGCACGTTGTCAGTCGATACCGCTGTGGCACAACGCTGCGCCAGGCTGCATGTACCCGACAAGCGTGGAGAGCGCGATGCACTCATCGCGGCAACCGCCTTGGTGCATGGCATGACGGTGTTTACGCGCAACGTCGCGGATTTTAAGTCTACGGGTGTGCCCCTCATCAATCCGTGGGATCGGTCGCAGTGATGGTCAGGCCATGGGCGTTCCATCTGCAAAAACGCCTACTAATGCAGTATTGGTGATTCCAGCGCTATATTGCAACGTTTCCAGCTGCTAAATTAGTTGTCCATCTTTGTTGCCCGAGACTCCCCCATGCAAATCGACCGACTGGATCATCTGGTGCTGACCGTGCAGGATATGTCTGCAACCATAGACTTTTATTCGCAGGTGTTAGGTATGCAGGCTGTCACTTTTGGCGAGGGGCGCAACGCCCTGGTTTTTGGGCAGCAGAAAATTAATCTGCATCCGGCAGAATGTCCCATTGCTCCGCATGCGGCTCATCCTGTTCCTGGATCAGCAGATTTGTGCTTCATCGCTCAGGGAGACATTCACGAGTTGCTCGCCCATCTCCGGAACTGTGGTGTTGCCCTTGAAGCGGGTCCCGTGCTCCGCACTGGGGCCGCAGGTCCGATTACTTCGGTCTATTTTCGGGATCCCGATGGGAATCTGCTGGAGGTGTCCATTTATGACTCGGGAATTAAACGATAATGACTGATCGGGCGCGTGTCGCACTGGTCACCGGTGCGAGTTCCGGCATTGGTCTCGCCATTGCACAGCGTTTGACTCAGGCCGGATATCGGGTGGCCCTGCATTCCCGCGCTTCCTCAGCTGCAGGCCTTCAAGCAGCAGCGACATTGGCGGGCGCCCATTATTTTCAGGCGGATCTTCTGGACGAGGCCGCACGCCGTGAACTGATCCATCAAGTGGTTGCGCACTATGGTCGGCTGGATGTGTTGGTCAATAATGCGGGTGCGTCCAGCGTGATTCCGCATGATGATTTATGGGCCGCAACCCCGGATATCTGGCATCACCTCTACGAGCTCCATGTGGTCGCACCCTGGCAGCTTATTGCGCTTGGCGAGCCTTACCTGCGCGCTGCATCGACAGATGAACAACCGGCATCCGTGTTAAACATCAGCTCTCATGCCGGGGTGCGGCCCAAGGGTGCTTCTATTCCTTACGCTGCCAGCAAAGCCGCGCTGAATCATGTTACCCGTTTACTGGCAAAAACCCTGGGACCCGATATTCGGGTAAACGCCATTGCTCCAGGATTGGTGGATACGCCGCCTCTGCATTAGATAGGCTTGGATTTATGCTTCGCGTGAAGGGAGGCTACCATGGCTTATCAAGATACGGTAAGCATGCGGAAGGCGTGATTAGTGAATGGGCTGAGGTGGCAAAGAGTCAAGAGTAGCCTATATACGCCATACGGGATGATAGACATCTGGTGCTAACAGATGCGAAACGAATGACGCTTTTTTACAAGCGATGGCTCGTAAGTCTTATAGTTACTAAACTTTAATATAAAGGAATACTCTGATGCCGAAAACAATTCAAGAAAGCTCTCTTAGTCGTCGTTCATTTTTAATGAAAACTGCAACATTAGTTGGTGCCACGGTCGCGGCGAATACCATTTCCATATCTCAGGCTGCGGCGCAAGAAGGGCCTGAATTATTGAATTCAAGGATGACCCCGGTAGTATCGGGGATAACTTATCAGCATATAGGTCGGTGGGAAGTATCCCGTCTTAATCATATTTTAAGCGTTGAGGCACCAGCTTTCACTGGATTCAAAGTAGACTATAAACCGGCACTGAATGCGGTAGATTTGTTTCGTGTTACTTATCCGTCAGTTATTCCTGAGCGAAATAATCGTCCAACGACAGCCTCCGGCCTGGTCGCAATTCCTGTCAACGCCGAAACAACTCCAAGACTGATCTCATATCAGCATGGAACCGTTTATGGGAGGCAGGAGGTTCCTTCGTTTCCCGATCAGTCACCAGAAACCCAGTTGATGATCGCTGCTTTTGCTGGTCGTGGTGATGTTTTAATAGGTGCAGATTATTTCGGCATGGGACTATCTAAGGAGCCGGAGAGCTACCTGGTTTTGGAAAGCCAGCAACAGGCCTGTGCCGACATGATCCGTGCTGGGCAGGCCGTACTCGCTGATCGTGGCGTTCAGACTAACGATTTATTTTTGAGTGGTTGGTCTGAAGGTGGCTTTGTTACTATGGCTCTACTCGAGTTTTTGCAACGTGAAAACCTAGCGGTAAAAGCGGCAGCCACGGCGTCTGCACCTCTTGATCTCTTTGCCGGAATGAGTGGGTATTTAAATTTTCCACGTCCTAATGATGCTCCCTGGCTTAATTCTATTTTTGTATTGTCAGCATTTGCCTACGAAAGTTATTACGATGTGCCTGGCTTGGCAAGATCTTTCTTTAATCCGAAGTATTACGATCTTTGTAGTGCGCTATATTCTAGGCAGCTAAGTGATCTTAATAAGATACCAACCGATCTACATCGTTTGATCCGCTCAGAATATTTTAATCCCAATTATTTCATGCAGTCGGAGTTCGGTCGTCTTGTCCATAGGAATCAGGTCTATCGGTGGGTGATCGAAACCCCTACGCGCAATTATTATGGTGAGGCAGACGAAGCAATTACTGTCGGTCTGGGAAAATTGGCCATGTCCTATCAAACAGGGATGGGCAATAGAAAAGTCCTGGCAATTTCTGCCGGAAGCGATGCGACGCATCGGGGAACATTCGCCCGTGCAGTTTTAGGATGGAGTAACTGGTTCAAAGAGATGGGGGAATCAGCCTGACTGGCAGCCTGACGGATAGAGCATAAATACCCCGCAAAGTCTGACGCAAGGAAGCAGCGGACTGCACAGCGCACCTCATCATCAAGACATAAAACGAGAGCCTTTCGCAAGGCCAGGCAGCAAAGATTTTTTAACGGGTATTCATGCCGCGCCGTTCCAAAAAGCCGCGCATGTGGGGCCGTGCTTCCCGGCCTACCAGAGCAGCAATTTCCTGGGTCCAGCGACTGTTTTTTTGCGAAGCATTGCGATTGCGATAGTACTCGGCCATCTGCTGATCGTACTGGCTGATTTCCGCTTCATCACGGGTTTCATCGTAACTATTTTCCTTAAGCACTACGGACAGGGGCAGTCGTGGTTTCAGATCAGGATTCTGGTCGGGATAACCGATGCAGAGTCCAAAAACAGGGTAAACCTGTTCAGGCAAATGCAGCAGATCACTGATTTCCTGCGGATGGTTGCGTACGGCGCCAATGTAGCAAGTGCCCAATCCCATTGATTCAGCCGCTGTTACACAATTTTGGGCGAACAAGCTGACATCAACGGTGGCAATAATGAAGTGCTCGGTCATGCCCGCCACAAATGTTTGATTTTCCCGGCTGCCAATACGGGCTGCACGATGTAAATCTGCGCAAAATACCAGGAAAGCGCCAGCACTGCGGATATATTCCTGGTCGCCAGCCAGATGTGCGATTTTATCCCGCAAATGCGGATCGCTTATCTGAATGACCGTACAGGCCTGGATATGACTGGAACTTGCAGCATGTTGACCACAGCGTACGATATCCTGAACCAGGGTTTGTTCAACGGGTTGCCCGCTAAAGCGCCGTATGGATCGATGTTGCTTTAACACGTTGAGTGTGTCGTTCATATTCAATCTCCAAATGAATGGTGCGAATCAGGATAGGGCGCCTTCATGTTGCAATAACCAGCGTTTGCGATCTATGCCGCCCGCATAGCCAGTCAGGGTGCCATTGCTGCCAATGACCCGGTGGCAGGGTACGACAATACCAATGGGATTCTTGCTGTTGGCGTGTCCTACCGCGCGAACAGCCGCAGGAAGGTTCATGCCCTGAGCCTGTTCCTTGTAGCTGCGGGTTTCTCCGGCGGGAATGGTGCGTAACCATGCCCAGGCTGCCTGTTGAAAGGGCGTTCCGGCAGATTTTGTAGGAATGACCGTCAGTGCCTGCAAATCTCCCGCCCAGTAAGCCTCCAGACTATGACGTATCAACGTGGGCAGGGGTCCGCTGGTCAGCGTGATCCGGTCCGTGCCGTACAATCGACCGAGATCTGCAAGGATACTGTGCTGGCTGTCTTCCCAGTAATCCAACGCCCGCAAAGTGCCTTGCGGATCAGTTACCAGGAGCATTTCCCCCAAAGGGGTATTGCACCTATGAATATGCCAGTCCAAGGATTCGTTGAGAGACATGCTTTCAGCCCTGCAAGAGCCACTAATGCCGCAAGCGTTCCAGTAAATCCACCGCCAGGGCGGCTCCGGCCAGATCAATTTCCAGATCACGGGCGAGACGGCGGCTCAGCCTGGCCCGATAAAGATCCAGGCTGCGGAAGCGCCAGTGCTGGGGACCGCTGCCTTCGGGATGAATGACGCCATAGTGGACCAGTTGCACGGCTTCGCCTTCTGCACAATGCAGCAAGGTGCAGAAGCGCGACAAATCAAAGCAGAAAGCCCCCTCCTCCAGCAGTTCCGCTTCAATAACCTGAATGGGTGTTGAGACCATCGTGCACTCTCCTCTCTAACGGCGGGGATGATAGCTGGATATTTCTCCTAACTGGGTCCACAAAGCCTTTTCATCATCGCTGATATTTTTGGGGACGACTATTTGAATAATAGCGTAAAGATCACCCGCTGGTTTGCTGCTGGTTCCTGGCAGTCCTTTTTGGGAGAGACGCAGTTTTTGGCCGCTGCTGCTGCCCGCCGGGATTTTCATCCGGACACTGCCTTCCAGAGTGGGAACCTCAACGCTGGCACCCAGCACTGCTTCCCAGGGGGTGATGTGCAGGTCGTGATACAGGTCGGCCCCCTCTACCCGGAATTTGGAATGGGGTTGAAAATGGACCTGCAGATAAAGATCGCCATTGGGTCCGCCGCCCATGCCCGGTGAGCCTTGTCCTGCCATGCGCAATCGCTGGCCTTCGCGAATGCCCTTGGGGATTTTGACGGTAAGGCGCCGCGCTTCCCGGCGCATCCGGCCATCGGGTCCAAGCGTGGGCATTTCCAGGTTGATGTCGCGTTGCGCTCCTTGAGCGGCATCCTCCAGACTGATCTGGATGCTGGCTTCACTGTCTTCGCCCTGGCTGCGAAATCCTCCGCCGCCGCCATGAAAACCACCAGCGCCGCCATGTTGCTGGCGAAACAGGGATTCAAAAAAGTCGCTGAAGCCGCCATTGCCCCCAAAATCTGCGCCGCCAAATCCACCACCTCCAAAACCGCCAGGCTGCCCACCCCAGCCGGGCGGTGGACGGAAATCCTGCCCGGCGCGCCAGTTGCTGCCCAGCTGGTCGTAGGCCGTCCGTTTTTCCGGATCTTTCAAAACCTCATAGGCTTCCTGCAAATCCTTGAAGCGGTCTTCAGCGTTGGCTTCCTTGCTGACGTCAGGGTGATATTTCCGGGCCATTTTGCGATACGCGGCCTTGATGGCATCGGCATCGGCCCCGCGTTCCACCCCGAGAATTTTGTAGTAGTCTTTGTATTCCAATGGTTCCCCCTTATCATGGGTTATAGCAGACAGGGCCAAGCCTGTAAGTCTGCTCTCACAATGCGGCCATTATACCGTGTTTTCAAGCCCGCCAGGTCGGGTGGGAGGAATGTTTTTTGTCTGATTGGTCAACCCTGAATCCTCGCCAGCTGGAGGCGGTGACGCTTCCCCCTGGTCCGGCACTGGTGCTGGCTGGTGCCGGTTCCGGTAAAACCCGGGTGCTTACCAGCCGCATCGCGCATCTGCTCGAAGAGGGGGTGCATCCCGGAGAAATTCTGGCCGTCACCTTCACCAACAAGGCGGCACGATCCATGCGCGAACGCCTTGATAAAATGGTCGCCATGGAACTGCGCGGCCTGTGGATGGGGACATTTCACGGCCTCGCACATCGCCTGATTCGCCTGCATCATGAAGCACTGAAGTTGCCCGCTGATTTTCAGGTGCTGGATTCCGAAGACAGTCAGCGTTTGTTGCGCCGCCTCATGCGCGAGGCGCAGATGGACGAAAAGCAGTGGCCACCCCGGGCGATGGCGGGGCGCATTGGCCGCTGGAAGGACGAAGGCTGGGGACCGGAGCAGGTGTTGCGCTACGAAGGACCGGCGGCTGCGGCTTTTGTGCCGATTTATCAGGCCTATGAAGTCGCCAAGCAACGCTCCGGGCTACTCGATTTTGGTGATTTACTTCTGTATGCCCTGAAGCTTTGGGCGTCTCCCGAGATTCTGGATCATTATCAGCGGCGTTTTCAACATATTCTGGTGGACGAGTTTCAGGATACCAATGCGGTGCAATATGCCTGGCTGAAAGGGCTGGCGCGGCATGGCCAGATTTTTGTGGTTGGGGATGATGACCAGTCCATTTATGCCTGGCGCGGTGCGCGGGTCGAGAACCTGTTGCGTTTCGGGGAAGACTTTGCGGGTGCCCGGGTGGTGCGTCTGGAGCAGAATTATCGATCTACCGCTGCCATTCTCCAGGCAGCCAATGCCGTAATTGCCAACAATCCCGAGCGCATGGGTAAAACCCTATGGACCGCCGAGTCCGGTGGCGAAGCGGTGCACCTGTACACGGCGTACAATGAATTTGATGAGGCCCGTTATGTGATTGGGCGGATTCAGCAGTGGCAGGATCAGGGCGGGCGTCGCTCTGATTGCGCCATTCTTTATCGTTCCAATGCCCAGTCCCGCGCTTTTGAAGAAGTTCTGGTGCGTGAAGGTTTGCCTTATCGGGTTTATGGTGGCCTGCGCTTTTTTGAGCGGGCGGAAATCAAGGATACCCTCGCCTATTTGCGTCTGACTGCCAATCGTCATGATGATGCTTCCTTCGAACGGGTTGTGAATGTCCCTTCGCGTGGCATCGGGGCGGTCAGTGTCGAACGGCTGCGCAATCTTGCCCGCGAAAAGGGTCTATCGCTCTGGCAGGCGGCCGGAGCGCTGAATCAGGCAAAAATCAATGGATTTTTGAATCTGGTCGATACGCTTGCCGAGCAGACCCAAGAGCAGGACCTCGACAAGCGCGTGGAAATTATTTTGCAGCATACCGCCCTGCGCGAATGGCACAGTCGTGAGGGCGACCGGGCTGAAGGCCGCCTCGAAAACCTCGATGAACTCATCAATGCCGCGCGTGCGTACGGCCAGGATTGGCATGCTGATCCGCAACTGGGTGAGCTGGCACCGCAACCCGGCAACATGCTCTCCGAGTTTCTCACCCATGCCGCGCTGGAAGCGGGCGATGGGGCCGGAGATGCCTGGGAAGACTGCGTCCAGCTGATGAGTTTGCACAGCGCCAAAGGCCTGGAGTTTCCTCTGGTTTTTCTGGTGGGGTTGGAAGAGGGTCTGTTTCCCCACCAACGTTCTTTGGAAGATGGTCAGGGTCTCGCGGAAGAACGCCGCCTTTGTTACGTGGGCATGACCCGGGCCATGCGCCTGCTGGTGCTCAGTCATGCTGAAAGCCGGCGTTTGCACGGCAGTGAAAGAATGAGCATGCCCTCCCGTTTTCTGCGGGAAATCCCCCAGGAGCTTTTGCAGGATTTGCGTCCGCGCGCGCGCATCAGTCGTCCCGCCATGGCGCTACGACCTGCAGCCCCGGAAATGCCGTATCCGCTGGGCTCCCGTTTACAGCACCCGGTATTTGGCGAGGGGACGGTGCTGGATTACGAGGCAGGCGGTCGTCAGGGTCGAATCCAGGTGCAGTTCAGTTCGGGGGCCAAGTGGCTGGCTTTGGGTGTTGTGCAATTACAGCAGTTACCCTGACATTCAAAAGCAAAAACTGCCAAAGTCACTGCAAAGCCGTCAAAGCAACAGTCGTTTTTAGGAGAATGGGAGGAGCGTGATGAAAATATGGATGGGTATGCTGCTGGGTGTGATTTTGTCCTTGTTTGCCCTGCCATTGTGGGCATCTGTCAACATCAATACCGCAGATGTTGCTGCACTGGATAGTTTGCCGGGTATTGGTCCCGCCAAGGCACAGGCTATTGTGGAATATCGCAAGGCGCACGGATCTTTCAAAACTCTCGATGATCTTGCCCGGGTGCATGGCATTGGCAGCAAGCTGCTGGAAAGATTGCGCCCCTCTCTGGCACTGGATGGTCAAACGACGGCTCTATCGTCCGTTGCGGGTTGTTCGTCCGGGAAAGCGGCTTCGCGAAAAAAACCGATACCAGCAGGAGAAGAACGGGCCATACGACAAGGCAGTCACGGGTATATTCTCGATGGTGGCCCCGACAGTAATGCCTTTCATTACCGGCATTTTTCCCTGCAGGAATCGTCCTGAACCCGCAAACGAGTGGCTATAGCCCTTGACGGCGTTGTAACAAAATCCGGTGATATTCTTCAGGATCCTTGCAGAAAGTGATGGCGCCGGGGCGGCGGAAGTGCACCGCATCCAGCCGGAGCAGCCAGAAACGCAAGGCGGCTATCCGGAGCATGGCAAACCACAGGGGGGCTTCGTCATCCCGCAGCGGACGGGTCGCCACATAAGCCTCCCACAGTGCCACACTGAGAGAAGGATCCAGCTGGCCGTCAGGGCGTGCGCACCAGCTGTTTGCGACGACCGCCAGATCATAAAGCCAGGCATCATCGCCTGCGTAATAGAAGTCGATGGTGCCGGAAATCTGTTGTTCTGCGAAGAGCACGTTGTCGGGGAAAAGATCTGCATGAATGACTCCTCCCGGTAGTTTTTCCCGCTGAATGTGACTTTGATAGGCCAGTTCATCGGCAATTATCTGGTTGTCGGCAGGATCCAGATGCGGCACCAGATGACGGGCGGTCTCCTGCATCCAGGCCAGTCCCGCAGGGTTGGGTTGACGCTGGGGAAAGTCTTCGCCTGCCAGATGCATTTGCCCCAGTAATTGCCCCAAAGCACGAATTTCCGTTAGCGTGGGGGCTCGCCCTTCAATGGACCGGCCCTGAAGGCACTGCACAATGGCGGCAGGTTTGCCACATAAGCTATTCAGGCTTTTCCCGCTACGGGCGTGCATAGGGCGCGGACAGGGAATGCCATGGGTGCTCAACCAGTCGGTAAGATCCAGAAAATAGGGAATTTTGGCGGCGGAAAGGCGCTCAAACAGGGTCAGCACAAAACGGCCCTGGTCCGTATCCAGAAAATAATTACTATTTTCGACGCCCGCAGAAATGCCGGTCAGGGAGATCGCTTTTCCCAGATCATAGTCTTCCAGAAATTGCGCGAGCTCCTGATCGGAGACATTGGTGTAAACAGACATAGATGCAGTTTTACTCTAACAGGCGCTTCACCAGCGAAATATAATCCACTGCGGAACACTCAGGTGCTCCGCAGCGGTTTGCGGAACTTCCGTGAAACGCCCGGTGCCGCCCTTGTCTTCCAGATAGTAGGGCGGGAAGGGTTTGGGTGGAATGACCTTGACCATGTAAACCTTGCCGTTGACCTTGTATTCCTCGATTTTGGATCCGGTCGGTGCCTTGATCTCGGCATTGGGACCGATTTTTTGCGGGGCAAGTTTGGGCAGATGCAGTTTTTGGATGTTTTGTTGTGCCGAATTGGGTAGTGCAGCATCCGTATCTGCCAGGGCAGTGGCGGCGACACCCAGCGCAAGGGCGGCAACCATGGTGGTAATCATGATACGAGTAGACATGGGAACTCCCTGAATATCTAAAGGTTGAGAAGGGCTTCTGTTTCGGCGGCCGATGGGGCAAAACCGCGCTTTTCATAATGATTAAATATAGCCGATACGACTTCGTCAGGATCATCAATGACGGTAATCAGATGCAGATCTTCAGGGTTGATAGTGCCAAGGCCGAGCATGGCCTCCTGCCACCAGACAATCAGCCCGTTCCAGAAATCCGAGCCTACCAGAATAATGGGCATGCGCCGGGTTTTGCCGGTTTGCACCAGGGTCAGACACTCTGCCAGCTCGTCCAATGTCCCGAAGCCGCCGGGCATGACGACATAGGCGACCGCATATTTCATGAACATGACCTTGCGGGAATAAAAATGCTCAAAGGAAATGGCAATGTCCTGATAAGGATTGCTGTGCTGCTCATGGGGAAGCTCAATATTCAGCCCGATGCTGTAGCCGGTGCCGTGGAAAGCCCCCTTGTTGGCCGCTTCCATGATGCCGGGGCCGCCGCCACTCAAAACCGAAAAGCCCGCATTGGAGAGTTTTTCAGCAATTTCCTCGGTTTTCAGATACCAGGGATTGTCGGGACCCAGGCGGGCGGAACCGAAAATGCTGACGCAGGGATCCACGTCCACCAGTTTTTCATAGCCGCGCACAAATTCCGCCATGATCTGGAAGATTTTCCAGGCCTCGCGGGTGAGTCGTCCTTCTCCCCCGTCCCGTAGTTTTTCTTCCTCAAGATGCGCCCGCATGTCTCATTCCCGTGTCAATGATGGAGATTTTCCGTATTATGACGGAAATTCGCTAACAAGTCCCAGATCATGCCCCAAGACCCTCGTATTCTCGTTGACGCCTCCAGTTTCCTGTACCGGGCATTTCATGCCCTGCCGGACTTGCGGGCGCCGGATAATCTGCCTACTGGGGCGATATTCGGGGTGGCCAACATGCTGCGGCGCCTGGCGAAAGAATATCCCAGTGATGAAATCATTGTGGTTTTTGATGCTCCTGGCGGGACCTTTCGTGACCGGCTTTATCCAGAATACAAGGCCCAGCGTCCAGCCATGCCGGAGGATTTACGCGCCCAGATTCCGCTCCTGCATGAATGGATTCAGGCAACAGGTCTGCCGCTGGTGCTGGTGCCGGATGTGGAAGCCGATGATGTCATCGGGACGCTCGCGGGCTCGGCGCAGGCGGGCCAGCAGGTGATTATCGTGACGGGTGACAAGGATATGGCCCAGTTGGTCAATGATCAGGTCACCCTGCTGGATACCATGAAGGGCGTGAAAACCGACGTGGCCGGGGTATGGGAACGTTATGGCGTGGCCCCGGAACGTATCGCCGATTTACTGGCGCTTACGGGTGACAAGGTCGATAACATTCCAGGGGTGCCCGGAGCGGGGCCGAAAACAGCGGCCAAATGGATTCAGCAATATGGCAGTCTGGATGGCGTTCTGGCCCACGCCGATGAAATCGGTGGCAAAATCGGTGAAGCACTGCGGGCCTCTCTGGACTATCTGCCCCTCAGCCTGGATCTGACCACGATTCGCCGCAATCTCCATCTGCCGGAGCAATCTTATCAACGGGTTCCCGAAAACACCCAAAAATTGCGCAGCCTCGCCCTGCGCCTGGGCTTTCATGCCTGGCTCAAGGAATATCCAGCCGAGCCGGGCACCGAGGATACCGGGGTTTCGGTAAATGAAAGCGCTGCGGGGGGATTGATGCCCATTGATCGCAGCCGTTATCGGGCGATTACGACCCCCGCAGCGCTGGAAAACCTGCTGCAAAAGTTGCAGCAGGCGGACTTGGTGGCACTGGACACGGAAACCACGGCATTGGACCCGCTGAATGCCGATCTGGTGGGTATTTCCTGTGCCTGGCAGGAAGGGGATCAGATTGAAGCGGTTTATATTCCGGTAGGACACCGGGATGACTGCACACAGCTGGCGCTGGATCATGTTTTAGCCACGTTGCGCCCCTGGCTGGAAAATCCGCTGGCCGCCAAACTGGCGCAAAATGCCAAGTATGACTGGCGGGTGTTCTGGCGTTACGACATTCATCCGGCAGGCTTGTGCCGGGATACCCTGCTGGAAAGTTACATCCTGGACAGCAGCCAGAATAACCACGATCTGGATACTCTGGCGCAGCGCCATCTGCAGCACCAGAACATTACCTACGAAGAAGTCGCGGGCAAAGGCAAAGCGGCACGCAATTTTGCCGACGTGCCCGTATCTGAGGCCTTACCCTATGCGGCTGAAGATGCGGACGTTTGTTGGCGGATTGATGCCCAACTGTGGCCACGTTTTGCCAATGAGGCGGGCCTGCAGCGCGTCCTGATGGACATTGAAATGCCGCTGGTGCTGGTGCTGGCGCGTATGGAACAGGCCGGTGTTCGGGTAGATAAGGAGCAGTTGAAGACCCTCAGCATGGAATTGGGCAGGGATATGGCCGCTTGTGAAGCCCAAGCTTTCAAGTCAGCCGGACAATCGTTTAATCTCGGCTCACCGAAACAAATCCAGGAAATTCTGTTTGATAAAATGCAGTTGCCGGTCCTGAAAAAAACGCCTGGTGGCCAGCCCTCTACCAGTGAGGATGTGTTGGCCCAGCTGGCGGTTCAGGCGGATCTCCCCCGACTGATTCTGGAATATCGGGGAATGGCCAAGCTGAAAAACACTTACGCAGATGCCCTGCCGGAAATGATCAACCCCCGGACAGGTCGGGTGCATACCCATTTTCAGCAGGCCGTGGCGGCCACCGGACGCTTGTCTTCCAGTGCGCCGAATTTGCAGAATATCCCGGTGCGTACCGAGCAGGGTCGGCGTATCCGGCAGGCATTTGTTGCCGAAGACGGATTTTATCTGCTCAGTGCCGATTACTCACAAATTGAATTGCGCATCATGGCCCATCTTTCCCGGGACGCCCGTCTTTTGCAGGCTTTTGCCGAAGGCCAGGATATTCATGCCGCGACGGCGGCCGAAGTGTTCAATTTGGCTCCGGAGGCGGTAGATAGTGATGCCCGGCGTGCAGCCAAAGCCATCAATTTCGGCTTGATATATGGCCAGACCCCCTATGGCCTCGCCCAGCAGTTAGGTATTGAGCAGAGCGCTGCCCGGGCTTACATGGATCGGTATTTCGAACGGTATCCAGGGGTGCTCACTTACATGGAGCAAACCCGTGTTCTGGCGCGCCAGCAGGGCTATGTGGAAACCCTGTTCGGCCGCCGTCTGTATGTGCCTGAAATTCGCTCCAGTAATGCGGCGCGGCGCAATTACGCCGAGCGGGCTGCCATCAACGCGCCCATGCAGGGTACGGCGGCTGATCTGATCAAAAAAGCCATGATTGCTGTAGATGCCTGGTTGCAGGAAAACCCGGCCCGGGGTCGAATGATTTTGCAGGTACATGATGAGTTGATACTTGAGGTGCCCGAGAGTGGTCTTGAAGCTGCCCGTGCCGCCCTCAAGGAGCTTATGGAAGGCGTGGCGGATCTGGCAGTTCCCCTACTGGTGGGTCTCGGGGTGGGAAAGCATTGGGATGCTGCGCACGGCTAACCCTTGCTGGGCGTGGCGCCAGTACTGAAACGGAACATTTTCATGACGGCGTTGTTATCCAGTTGCTCGCCATTGAGTGCCATGGCAAGCAGCTCACCACCCAGTACCTGGGGAGCGATGATCATATCCGGCTGGACCCTGCGCACCCGACCAAGATTTTTACTGTCGTTGACTGCGGCAACGGTTTTGGCAGAGCCTTCCATTTCTTTGACCGCCAGCACCACGAAGGCGTTTTCTGAATCATCTGCGCGCAGGGCGAGAACCGCCAGAGCCTGCTCGGCACCGGCACTGCGTAATATATCGGTGTCACTGGAGTCCCCGATAATCAAATCATCCGCCTGATAAATGGAGTCATCGGGTTGGTGTCCCATGATCACGATAACGGGTAAATTGCGACTTTTCAGTTCGCGATAACTATTGCGCGCCAGCGGCGTATCTCCCGCGATGATGTAATGATTTTTCAGAGTCATGCGGCGTTTTTCCCCTTGTAGCGCCGATTGCAGTCGGTTATTGATTGCCGGAACAATAATGGCCGATAACGAAGTGGCAAATACGGTGATTCCCAGCACAATCAAAGATACCACAAAAAGTCTGGCCTCGTTGGAAACGGGCAGAACATCGCCATAACCGACGGTAGACATGGTCACTATGGAAAAATAAAGTGCCCCCGTCAGGCTATGAATATGCGGTTTGAAGCCGTCACCCAGAATATACGCACCGAACACCCCATAACCTATAACCATAATGGCGCCTACCAGTGCAAACAGGGTGCCGGTGGCGAGACTGCTGTGATTAAAACGACCCCGGAAAATCCATAAAAAAAACACCAGAACCGCATTGTAGTAAAGCAATGCTGAAATATGTTGGGGATGGCGGTAAATACCAACGGCAAGAACCGCTGATGCAATAGTCAGAACAATGGCCCAGGCGAAACGCGAACGAAATAACAGACCCAGCGACATGATCAGCAGAATGATGCCTGCAGCACCCTGCGGAAGGCCACGAAAGGCATCCAGCACAAAGCCGCTGGACATGTCGGCAAGGCTGCCGACGTAGCTCAGGCCCAGCAACTGTCCGATGGCCGGAAGAATGTTGAAAAGCCCCAGAAAACCTACCGCTGCAGCAATGGGTGTATGTGGATACCAGCGGTCAAGCTGCAGGCGTCTTGCCCAGCGCTCAGCCCGTCCTCGCCAGCGGTTACGCCAGCTCGGGCGTAAAATATGCCAGGGATGAGGCGTGTGACTGAACTTTTCCGACATGCTTCACTCAAACTCGATGAGTAACGAATTGCTTGTCTGGATCCGGTCTACCCTCCCTGGCCGGATCATGAGTCCTCCCCTCCCTTTGAGGGCTCGTTATTAACCCCGGCAGAAGTCGGGGTTTCTTTTTGTTCGCCGGGTGCCAGCCAGTCTGCAATCAACTGGTGCAATTCGTCCAGACCCTGTCCGGTTTGCGCCGAAAACAGTTGCATGGCAACCCCCTGTAATTCCGGCATCCGCCGCAATCGGGCCATTTCCTGCAAGGCCGCCCCGCGACTGAGTTTGTCGGCCTTATTGAGAAGGACGTGGACCGGGCGGCCACAACCCGCAGCAAAACCAATCAGATCAGCATCATGCGGCCCATAGGGATGGCGAATGTCCATGACCAGAATCAGGGCGCGCAGACTGCTGCGTCGGCGCAGGTATTGTTCCAGTAATGGACCCCAGGAACGCCTTAAGGCCTCAGGGACTTTGGCATACCCATAACCGGGTAGATCGATGAGACGTTGCCCAGGATCCAGATCAAACACGTTGATGGCCTGAGTACGGCCGGGCGTGCGACTGACGCGTGCCAGCGCGCGGCGTTCGGTGAGCATGTTGAGGGTAGAGGACTTGCCGACGTTGGAACGTCCGGCAATGGCCACTTCGGCCCCATCATCCGGGGGGAGTTGTCCCGCCTGGGTCACGCTGAGGCGAAAGCTGGCCCGACGTAACGGGGCGAAACGGAAAGGTGTTGGGTTGGTATGGTTCATGCTGAGAGCATAGTCGTCGTCAGTTGGTTCTGGCAATCTGAAAGTCATGCTCAGGAAGCTTGCTGCCACCAGGCCCAGGACCTAGACTGCGAAAAAATAATTCAAGTGGAATAATTCACTGAAAAAAATAGGGAGAACAGGTTTGCAAGCACATGTAGATGGCCTTGCCTGGCAGCAGCCGCGCTGGCGATTGCTGGTACAGTTTTTGGGGTCCATGCGACTGGCGGTCAGTCTGCTGGTATTACTGGCTATTGCTTCGGTGATTGGCACTATTCTCAGTCAACAGCAGCCTTACCAGAATTATGCCATGCAGTTTGGTCCGTTCTGGTTTTCGGTATATCGTGAACTCGGTTTGTACAATGTGTACCGCACCTTGTGGTACACGGCGATTGTGGCCTTTCTGGTGTTATCCACGGCAACCTGTGTCACTCGGAACAGTCCCCGGATGCTGCGCGAAATGCGCGAGTTTCCAATCCGCCAACGCGATACCGTGATTTTGGGCCAGGATCATTGGGTACGTATGGCTACGGCGTTGCCGATGGATCAGGCACAAGAGCGCATTCTGCAAGTGTTGCGCGCCGCAGGTTATAAACCCCGCGTGGAACAAAAAGATGGCGATATGGCCATTGCTGCCCGCAAGGGCCGCTACCATCGTCTAGGCTACTTTCTCACCCATATTGCCATTGTCGTCATTTGTGCGGCGGCACTATATAACGCCGACGTGCCCGTTAAATGGGCAGAATGGCAAGGAACACTCAAACCAGAGCAGAATTTTGATCTTCCGCTTTCAAAAATCCCCCGGACGGCCTGGATGTCCCAAAACAATCCGGCCTATCGGGGGATTATCACGCTTCCCGAAGGTCAGACCGCCAATGCGGTATTTGAACTCGCCGGCAATGGTTATCTGGTGCAACCCCTGCCTTTTCGGATTCATTTGCAATCGTTTCATATTTCCTATTATTCCACCGGAATGCCTAAGGATTTTACTTCCCGGGTCGTGCTCTACAGCCCGCAGGGGAAAGTCCTCAAAACGGGTGATGTCCGCGTAAATCACCCCATGTCCTATGACGGGGTATATATTTATCAGTCGAGCTTCAGTGATGGGGGGTCATTGCTGCATATGAAAACCTATCTGCTTGGAGCTTCGGGTGCCGCCCCCGGCGAACTTTCCGGACGGGTGGGACAAACCCTTCATGCAGGGAATTCCGGCTACGCTGTCGATCTGAAAAATTTCAATCTTTACAACATCGTGCCGAAGGCGGCGGTGGGCGAAAAAGACACTCCCGATCATCCGACCCTCAATCTGGGCCCCAGTTTTACCTACATCATTCACAACCCCAATGGTCAGGCCGCCGAATTCAAGACCTACATGACGCCCATGCGGCGGGGTGGACAAGGTTTTTTTGTCCAGGGATATCGCGAGGCATTGGGAGATGCCTACCGATACATATATATCCCTACCGGGCCTAACGGGGGCATTGGTTTATTCATGGATTATCTGGCGGCCTTGCAGTCTGCGGCCCGTGCGGGTGCCAACGCTTCTCAGGCTATTTTCACAGAGACCTTCCAGCAGGTTGTTGCCCGTCATGCTCCGGGAATGAGCACGACGGATCAATCCCGTTTTTTGCAGGCGGGTATGCAAACCTTGGTGCAACTGCACGATTACCCCATGCCTTTCATTTTATCGTTAAGTAGTTTTGATCATCGCTGGGCAGCCGGCTTGCAGGTGACCAAGTGGCCGGGGACCATTGTGATTTATTGGGGATGTGTGGCCCTGGTGCTGGGCATTTTCATCCTGTTTTATATTCCCCAGAAGCGTATCTGGCTCCGCCTTCGTCCCCGGGGACAGGAGTCCGAGGGGGTAGAGTTGTTATTGGGGGCTTCTGCAGACCGCAACCGTCTGGATTTTACCAAAGAGTTTAAGCGATGGACCGGGACCTTGGAGCAGGCCCTGGGCGTCGATCACGCCGAATACAAGGAGCAAAAAGATGGCCAACACACGCGTTGAAAGCTGGACAGAATTAAGCCCGGAGCCAAGCTGGTGGGCACAGTGGAAATTAAGAGACTGGGCATGGTTTGCTGGATTGAGCGTTGCTGCCGGAATTATTTTGGGGCTGTATGGTAGCAGTTTTGGTTACTGGCAATTTGTGGTGTTGGCTGCCTGGTATAGCGCCCTGCTGGTGGCGGGGCTGGCCTGGCGTCCCGTGCAGTTGGCCAGCATCGGAATCGTGTTGCCCGCACTGTTGGCTGTGTGGCTTTATAGCATCGGCCAAACCACTGCAAATAACATGCTCCTGCGCGATGTGTTACAGGGCTACGCGGCGGTTATGTGGATGTCCGCGCTGCTGCTCGCCGCCACCGCCTGTTATCTTTTTTATCTTTTTAGCGGACGTGAACGGGCGGGTCAGTGGGCCACAGCCCTGACCTGGGCTGGCGTCATCATGGGATTCATTGGTCTTGGGGTACGGTGGCGGGAAACCTATCTGGGCCATCCGGATTGGGGGCATATTCCGGTAAGCAACCTTTGGGAAGTTCTGGTCCTCTTTTGTGCCTCTACGCCCTTGTTTTACCTGTATTATGAAAAGCGTAACGAAGCACGTGCCCTGGGCGCCTTTGTGATGCCTCTGGTGGCCGCCGGAGTGGGGTTTCTGCTCTGGCTGACTTTTGCCCAGCACATGGACCAGATTGAGCCACTCATCCCTGCCCTGCAAAGTTTCTGGATGAAATTACACGTTCCCATGATGTTTGTGGGTTATGCCAATTTTACCATCGCCAGTCTCATTGGCGTGGGTTATTTGTTGACGGAGCGGTCGCGCCGCCGTGGTTCGGGAATGTTGCTTCGGGTTATGCCCAGTAGTGAAGTCATGGACGACGTGATGTACAAGGCCATTGCCCTGGGTTTTCTGTTTTTTACGGTGGCAACCATTTTGGGTGCGGTATGGGCCGCCAAAGCCTGGGGCGGCTTCTGGTCCTGGGACCCCAAAGAAACCTGGGCGCTGATTGTCTGGTTGAATTACGCCGGTTATTTACATGCCCGCGTCGTTAAAGGATGGCGTGGTACGGCCATGGCCTGGTGGTCATTCATGAGCCTTTGGGTCGTGAGTTTCTGCTTTCTGGGCGTCAATATGTTTCTTTCGGGGTTGCATTCTTACGGGAAGTTATAAATTTCCTGATGAACCCGGTTTTCTGAGACTCGTTAATTATCTGATGACCCGTGCTGCGAAGGTTTTTCTGTAAATTACGGTGAGAGTCAACAGGGTGGGCGCGAGATCTGATCGGATGCTTATTGTTTTTGTTTGCTGAAAAACTGACGAAACAGAATCAGATACATTCCCTGCAAGGCGACGGCCAATAAAAACGGGGTTACCAGCATTTCGGCTTCAAAGAACAGTCCGGCAATGCTGGGTCCGATGGCTCTGGGTGCTTGCAGGGATAAACTGTTTACGGTGGCGGCCAGACCGCGTTTGTCTTTTCCAACCAACCCCAGAAACAAAGCCTGCCGTGATCCGATACTGCCCTGGTTCAATGCCGCACGAAAAATGTAGAGCAGCATGGCCAGCCAGAATACGGGCGCAAAAGGTAAAGCCAACATCATCATCAAACCCAGCAGGCGCATTCGGGTCACCGTACCAACCATGCCAAAGCGTCTGGTCAGGCGTAATCCCAGAAGCGACATGAGCGCCGCACTGAAAAAGGCCAAAGCCATGGCCGCACCAATAGCGGCAGGACCTACGCCAAAGCGTAGATGAAACCAGTAGGCCATCAGTGGACCGACCATGCCAATCCCTAATCCGTTCAAAGCATTGATGGCGCCAAATCTCAGCAGAACTCGTCCTACAGACGAAGGCTTGTCCGCAATGATCTCAGGGTTTTCCAGTTTTGTGGCAGGAGCGGTATCCTGATCAATACCTTCAGCCGATAGGGAGGACTCTCCAGCTCGGAGCAAAAAAAACAGGCAAAACAATGAACCCAGTAACACGATTATAAATAAAGACCGATATGCATCCGGTCCTGGCAGCACCCCATTCAGTAGTCCGGGCAGCGTCGCCAGCAATGCGCCTACGGCCATGCCTGCCAGTCCGACACTGGTATTCAGGTGGAAAATCTGTCCCCATTGCTTATGAGAAACGCTCCGTGACATCCAGGATTGTTCGGCGGGGGCGAAGGGGCCGGCACCACCATTAGCGCCCCTTCCAAAGGCACCGAGAATGGCCGCCAAGCTGAGCCAGACTGGCTGGGCCGTACTCAAGGCGATGATTGCGGCACCAATCTGGATACCCTCATAGCCCAACAAAAAGCGTTTGGCGCCAAAACGATCGCTGAGTGGCCCAACAATCAGGGTTGCCAGCGCGCCCACCAGCAAACTAACCGAATATAAGCCGCCGATATGGATGGCTGACCAATGCAAGGCATGGAGATAGAGGGCAAAATCTACGACCAGTGCACCCTGGCCGACACTCCGGGCGACTCGTGCAGCCATGAGCAGGCGGGCATTGCGAGGAATGTCTGAAAGCAATGAGAAGGACAGGTTCAGTGGAGCAGCTTATTGGATTTCATGATGGGTACGGGTAATCTGATTATGCAAGTCCACATACACGAGTCGAGGCTGAAATTCCGCAGCTTTTTCTTCAGCGATTTGCGCATAGGCGGCAATAATCAAAGTGTCGCCCAAGGCGACGCGGCGTGCGGCTGCACCATTTACAGAGATGATCCCCGAACCGGGCGCTGCAGAAATGGCATAAGTACTGAACCGGTCGCCGTTATTGACGTTATATATGTGCACCTGCTCGTAAGAATAAATGCCCGCGCTTTTCAGCAGATGCGCATCAATGGCGCAGGAGCCTTCATACTCCAGTTCCACGGCGGTAACCCGAACCCGATGCAGCTTGCCCTTGAGTAAGGTGAGCAAAGTCATGAGCGGTCTTCATCCTGCTGGTGCTTTTTGGCCAGGCGATTGACGCCCACCGCTACAATGATCAGAAGCAGGGGGGTTCCGACCATAATCACAATTTCTCCCCAGAGACTAAGCATATTGAGAGTATCTCCCGACAAGTTTAATGGTTATTGAGTTTACCCCTTGCAGGGTAATGGGGGAATGGTTGCAGCCATCCCAAAACCGGGAGATGGCTGCTGGTTTGCTGGAAATTACTTGTTGCCGAGACAGGATTTCATGAAAGCTTTACGCTCTGCGCCTTTTTTACCTTTGGCATCGGCATTACAGGTCTTCATGCGTTCCTGGTGGGGCGTGAGGGGCTTGACAGCATGTGTCGCCGTTTCGGCAAAAGTCAAGGCGGGACAGCAAGAGACAAGCACAGCAATGACATTACAGTTTTTTAAGCATCGTTCGTTCCTTTTCTTTGGTAGGTTATACAGCATAAATAATATTACATGTCCGTAAGTTAGCGGCCAACAATAGTCAGATTGGCCGGTACGTTACATGAATGATTACGCCTCCATTCAGCGCGGCTTGCGTAAATGCTAAGATGCGGCCTACTCGATCAATTGCGGATTATTTATGACCATGAATACAGAACAGGCAGAAGCACAAATTGCGCTAGGCACAGTGGATATTCTTCCGGAAGGAGAAATATCCAAACGTCTGGAGCTCGCGGCAGAAAAATCCGAACCATTGCGAATCAAGCTCGGTATGGATCCGACCGCTCCGGATCTTCACCTCGGCCATACGGTATTACTCCATAAGGCAAGGCAGTTTCAGGACATGGGACACAAATTATTATTCATCGTAGGTGATTTTACAGCGATGATCGGTGACCCGACGGGCAAAAATGTCACCCGCAAGCCGCTCAGTCGTGAGGAGGTGACCGCCAATGCCGAAACTTATCAGCGGCAAGTATTCAAGATTCTTGATCCTGAGCGGACTGAAATACTTTTTAACTCCAAGTGGTTGGGCGCGTTGGCTCCAGAAGCACTGATCCAGCTTGCCGCACGTTATACGGTGGCCCGGATGCTGGAGCGCGATGATTTCAGCAAGCGCTATGCAGCGAATCAACCCATTGCCATCCACGAATTTCTCTATCCCCTGCTACAAGGATATGACTCGGTGGCCATCAAGGCGGATCTGGAAATGGGCGGGACCGATCAGCGTTTTAATCTGCTGGTAGGTCGGGAACTCCAACGAGAATACAGTCAAAAAGCGCAAATGGTGCTGACCATGCCGATTCTGGAGGGTCTGGATGGGGTTCAGAAAATGTCCAAATCCCTGGGTAATTTTATTGCTGTAGAAGATCCTGCTGTAGAAATGTTTGGCAAGATCATGTCTATTTCAGATGTTTTGATGTGGCGCTATTACACACTGCTCTCCCGGGTCTCTGTTCAGGAGCAGGAACGATTACGGCGAGGAGCAGAAGCAGGATTGCTGAATCCTCGGGATATAAAGCTGGATCTTGCCGAAGAACTGGTGACCCGTTTCCATAACAAAGAAGAGGCAGAAGCGGCGCGTACGACTTTTCTGGCCCGCTTTCAGCGTCATGAAACGCCGCAGGATCTACCCTTGCAGAATTATGCCTTCGATAGCCCTCCACGCCTGGCGCAGGTGCTGGTACAGGCTGGTTTGGCGAGTAGCAACAGCGAAGCCATGCGCAAAATCCGCGAAAATGCTGTGCGGGTGAACGGCGAGCGCGCAGACGATCCGGCGATAACGCTGAATATTGGGGAGGAGTATCTGCTGCAACTCGGTAAACGCCACTTTGCCATGGTGGCGCTCTGTGCGGAGAAAAACACTAACTGACAGAATATAAAGACTTCCTGATGGTCGAGCCCGGAATACAGGAAAGAAATTAAAATATTGTGTTGACACCCCTCGAACCCTGCGTATAATGCGCCCTCACGACGCGGCGTTGAGCCGCACCGGACTCCGGTCCGGATGTTCTTTAAAAGCCGAGTGGAGATGTGTGGGGTTTAGGCCCAGGCTGTATTTGGTACGATTTATTGTACTGAATATGGTAGAAGTTGAAGAAATTGTATGGATTGAACTTAAGAGTTTGATCCTGGCTCAGATTGAACGCTGGCGGCATGCCTAACACATGCAAGTCGAACGGTAACAGGTCTTCGGATGCTGACGAGTGGCGGACGGGTGAGTAACGCGTAGGAATCTGTCTTTGAGTGGGGGACAACCCAGGGAAACTTGGGCTAATACCGCATAAGCCCTGAGGGGGAAAGCGGGGGATCTTCGGACCTCGCGCTGGAAGAGGAGCCTACGTCTGATTAGCTAGTTGGTAGGGTAA
>NZ_JACKYY010000036.1:0-34336 GCF_015100075.1 Acidithiobacillus sp. HP-11 | reverse complement strand
GTCACATCGTCCACCATCCACGGCGGAACCAACCCCAACGCCAAGGTAAACAGCTTGTCTTCGTCCATCATTAACCTTCCCTAGATCAGCAATGCCCTAAGACTACCGTACCCTCGTATCCACTCCAAGTAGCGAGGAGCCGGTTTTTTTACTGCGTTACTGCTTTTACTGGTGCTATTGGTGAACAGGCGGGAATACTTTTGAAAAATTTCCCGATGTCCATTTTGGTTATGGAACCAGTTGTCTTTGCGGCGGACTTCTTCAATGCTCGTCAGGCGTCTTTCCTTGGTTTCGAGACCGGGGTATACCAGGGTTTCTCCTGGAAATGTCATTAATTGTTGAGTAATACTTTGATAAAGTACTCGCGTATCATCTGTGCTGGGGCAGGGCAGGGTGCTGTTGACCAATAAGGTTTTTCCAGTAAACAGGCGATCCTCCCAATGGTAAGTGAGGGCGCAGGGACTTTGTCCGGGAGTATGCAAAACCTGCAGGCTTTCTTCGCCAAAATAAAGGCGATCGCCATGGCGCAAACGCAGATCAATCTGACTGTTTGTATTACTTTCATGAGCCAGCACCCGCGCCCCGGTGGCCGTCTTCAGCTCTTCTGCCGCACTCATCTGTTCGACCTCATGGTGGGTCTGCAATATGTACGTCAGGATGAGGCCCCGCTCCTGAATAAATAGTGCGAAACTTTCCAAAAGCGCAGGCACCGGATCAATAATGACGGCTTCCCGAGTGACGGGATCACCCAGCAAATAGCTGAGTGCGCCTTTTTGGGAATCACATAGTTGTCTAAAAATCATCTGCTCCACCGTCAGTTGCCACCGGACGTCAGAGCATCAGCAAACTCTGTGCCATTTTCAGGAGTTTGTATGCGGATATCCTTTTTATGAAAAAACATCATTATTTCAATGTAATATTTGAAATTTGGGCGGTATATTTTTCTGAAGGCCTAGTGCCCCTGCAGCCGCACACCCGTAAACTGTCAAAAATGACATAGACGATTTGGCAGAGACTGCTACAATTGTCAGTGCGCAGGTGCTGCGGCGGGAGGTTTATGACTGATTTACTGAAACAATTGCGACCTGAAATGACTTCATTACTGGATTGTTTTAGTACTCCGGCAGTACTTTTGTGCGCCGACTATACAGTATTGGCCGCCAATCAGGCCTACCGGCGCGCTTTTGGCGATGGCAAACCCCTGCAGGGTCGACGTTGTGCGGAAATTATGGCCGAGGCGGGGTTTGCCTGTCAGCAAAGTGGTAATCACTGTCCTCTGGACAACTGTCAGCAGACGGGCGTGGATCAGCATGTAGTCCATTCCCATACCTCGGGAAATACCCAAATTGATTTGTACCCTATTCGTAATGAACGCGCCGAAGTCGTTTATTTTCTTGAATTGCTGAATGTGACCCCCGCAGACGCAACGCATGGGACACCGGCTATGGTCGGCCAATCGGAGGCCTGGCGGGAGGTAGTGCGCCTCATTCGACGGGTAGCTCCCGGTGATGCGGCAGTGCTCCTTCTGGGGGAATCCGGAACCGGCAAGGAACTGGCTGCAGCGGCGGTACATCAGGCCAGTCATCTCAGTCACGGACCCTTCATCACCGTCGATTGCTCCGGTTTGCCGGAAACACTTTTTGAAAGCGAATTGTTTGGTCATGAAAAAGGCGCATTTACGGGTGCCCATTCCCGAAAAACCGGTTTGGTTGAAGCCGCCAATGGGGGAACCTTGTTTCTGGACGAAGTGGGTGACATTCCTCTTAACCTTCAGGTGAAATTGTTGCGGCTTCTGGAAACCGGCACGTTTCGCAGGGTAGGGGGGGTTGAACCGATTCGTTCCCGGTTTCGACTGATTTCAGCAACGCACCGTCATCTGGAAAAAATGGTCGCAGAGGAGCGTTTCCGTCAGGATCTTTATTATCGTATCAACACGTTCCCCATTGCTTTACCGGCGTTGCGGGATCGTCTGGATGATATTCCCTTGCTGGCCGCAGCCATTTTGCAGCGCATCCCGGCAGCCAAGGGGCTGCAACTGCACGCTGATACTCTACAGTTGCTGGGTCAATACACTTTTCCGGGCAACATCCGCGAGTTGCGCAACATTCTTGAACGCGCGGCGCTGATGGCCGATGAACATTGGATACTCCCCCAGCATCTGCCCCTGGCCCTGCAAGAGCAAGGCACGCCGCCCAAACAGGATAATCATGCCAAAATTTCCGGCTTGGATGCCATTGTTCCCTTGGCTGATCTGGAGGCCCAGTATTTACGATGGGCGCGGAGTGCTTTTGGCGGGGATCGACGCAGTCTGGCCGCCCGGCTGGGTGTCAGTGAGCGCACCCTTTATCGTAAGCTGGATGCCTTGAAGGAAGCACATGGTCTTGAATGAAAATATCTGGCCCGAAGGCTTGTGGATCCGAGCCGCAGCGCAGCAAGAGGCCCCCTGCATTATGTTGATGCATGGCCTGGGCGCATCCAAAGAAGACCTTGCTCCCCTCGCAGACTTTGTCGATCCGGAAAAACAGTTTCGATGGGTTCTCCCCGATGCTCCAGTACGTCCGGTCACTCTCAATGGCGGGCGGCCAATGCGGGCCTGGTATGATATTTATGGGCTGGGTCGGGATTCTGGCGAAGATGCAGCGGGAATGGAACACATGGCGACTCGCCTCGCTGCGCTGATGGAGCATGAACAGCAGCAGGCAGGTACTCAGCCCTTGATACTGGGCGGGTTTTCCCAGGGCGGGGCGATGGCGCTTTATTTGGCTTTTCATCATGCTTGTCCGGCGGCAGCTGTGCTGGCTTTCAGCGCCTATTTACCGCTTCGCCAGACGCTTCCTCAGTCCGCTCAGGTGACTCCGATTTTCTGGGGGCATGGTCGTTCCGATACCGTTCTGCCTTTGGAATATATGGAAATTGCCCGCGACATCATGGAATCCCTGGGGTACGCTCTCAGTACCCATATTTATCCCATGGATCATAGTATTTGTGCGGTAGAGCTTGTGGACGCACGGAAATTTTTGGACAGCATAGTCATGCAAGGAAATTTGAAAAAATCATGAATACCCTCTGGATTGAGCAGTTTGTACATATACTCGCGGTGATTGTCTGGATTGGCGGCCTGTTTTTTGTGACGATGGTGCTGGCCCCGACCCTGAAAAAAGAAATCACGCAGAACAGTACGCGTATTGCCTTGATGCATGTGTTGCTGCGCCGTTTCTTTTTCTGGATGTTGCTCGCGGCTTTCCTGTTATTGCTCACGGGTTATAGCATGGTGTTCGTTTTCTACGGGGGATTTGCCGCTCTGACCATCCCCGAATGGATCATGGTGGTATTAGGCACGATCATGGTGATGATTGTTCTGCACACTTATTTTGCACCACTCAAACGGCTGCGCCGGGCGGTACGTGATGAGGACTGGCAGGCGGGTTCCAAAGCCCTGGGTCAGGTGCGAATGCTGGCCAGCACCAATCTTGTGCTGTCTTTTATTGTCATTCTGGTGGGGATATGGGGCGTGTTTGGCACGCCCTGGTGATAGTGGCTGAGTTTCGATGCCTAATCAGATGATTCCGCAGATCCAAAAATCTGTTCTTCCAGTCCCCAGCGGGCTGCCAGTGTTTCGGTGGCGTTGACCAGTTCTTCGGCGCGGGATGGATGGTTGACACGTATTTCGGCAATACGGCGCAGCGCTTCTTGGCGATCGCCACTGTTGGCGAGCAGATGAATCAGTTCTCCGGCATCCCGGCCAATAATTTCGCCGCCCAATAACTCACCACTATCCATATCAGCGAGCAGTCGCACGAAACCTGCTGTGTCATCCTGACCCAATGCCCTTGGCGAGGTTTCAAACGCCGCGAAGCCTACGGCTGGTTCATAACCTTGGTCTTCTGCTGTGTCATCATCCAGGCCAATGCGCGCCAGCTCTACCGCTGAATAAACCAGTTCCGGTACCCAGGCTGGATTCCGCTCCAGTTTTTCTTCACTGAGCAGGTTGTGAATGATGATTTGGGCGTCGCTCAGAGCCTGATTGGCATTCATGATCGGGCCCACTACATCCCCAAGGGCAAAAATACCCGGTTCTGCGGTTTCCAGGTGTTCATCTGCTTGTACAAAGCCTTTTTCATCAAGTTCCACAGCCGTATTTTCCAGACCCAGGCCCTGGGTGAAAGCCTTACGCCCGGTTGCCAATAGTACCCAGTCGCCCTGTACGGATTGCCCGTCTTCTGCAAAAACCGTCACGCCTTGATCATCCCCGGCAATGCGTGCTACGCGAAAATGCTCTACGGCCTTAATATCCAGGGCGTTGAGGGCGGCTTTCAGGGTATCCTTGGCTTGTGGTGAAAATTGGGTATGGGCCAGTGAGGCGGAGTTCACCAGCCATTGCACGTCTTTATCCAGCTGATCAAAAATATACGCAAACTCTGTGCCGATTACGCCGCCGCCAATCAGTATAACGCGCTTGCCCGCCGGAGCTCCGTCGTCATAAAGCATGTCGCTGGTGAGCACTTTTCCAGGAATGGTCTGGATGCCCTCGGGAAGGGCAGGGGTGGATCCCGTTGCAATAATTGTGTACCGCGTTTGTATCTGGCTGCTGCCAGTTGGACTATCAACGCTAATATGCCGGGCATCTACAAAGCTGCCGGTTCCTGCCAACAGTTGCACCCCCAGACGTTTGAGGTAATCCACATAACTGTTGCGAACGGACTCGACTACCTGGTGCTGGTGTTCCCAGGCTTGAGCCATGTCTCCTTTCAGGTCAGTGCCGATGACACCGCGTTTGGCAAAATGCCGGCTTTGTTCAATCCATTTGGCCGTTTCGTGCCAATCCTTTTTGGGAACACAACCACGGTTGAGGCAGGTTCCGCCCCAGGTAGCACTTTCAATAATCGCCACTTTTTGGCCACGTAAAGCCGCCAGAACTGCCGCACGATAGCCGCCTGGCCCGCTGCCAATAATGGTGATGTCTACTTGATAATTGCTCATAAGTCCATCCTTATCATTCGGTTGAAAAATATTTCAAAAGTAGTTTATGAAGTATTTTGCGGTAATTAAATTTCCTGTTGTTTTTCGGCGACGAGAAGGTTTTTGTTACGGTTACGGTTTGGTGTCGCGCAAAGTTGCATCAGTTTAACAGGAAATTTAGATAAATTAATACTTTCAGCGGGTTAGATCTTGTCCGCAAAATTATTGATGAATGACGGCATTATCCATAGCATTTTTTATGGCTGATTTCGGCATTCTGCGTCGGGCAGAGGCGACAAAAATATCAGGGCATTCAAAAAAAGTAAATTATAAACATATAGTTAATATTTTGGTACAAGAATTGCTTAACCATCACCATGAACTATTTATCTCATAATTATTCCTCCTTGAAGCTTGCTTCTGCTATTGCGCTCAGCCTGTCAGGCTGGGCCTTCAGCATTGCGGCGTCGGCGAATGATTTTAACATGCAGAACGTAGAGTCCAAGGCCCAGGCACTGGTAGACACGCATTATAATCCCAAGCCTTTGCCGATTCCTGCCTTTCTCAAAAATCTAAGCCCTGAACAGTACAGTCAGATTCAGGACACGAGACCTTTGTGGCAGAACGAGAATACGCCTTTTCAGGCACAATTTTACCTGCCCGGTTCCTGGTTTCATCAGCCTGAAGTCATCCGCGAAGTGGTCAATGGCAAGGTGCGACCCATCCCTTTTAATCTCGGAGACTTCAGTTTTGGTAATTTAAAGGTTCCCGCTGATCTGCCGAGTGACCTGGGTTATGCCGGATTCCGCTTGTTAGCGCCCCTGAATACGCCGCCGAACTATAACGAATTTATTTCCTTTTTGGGCGCAACCTACTTTCGTGCGGTGGGTAAACATGCCGTTTATGGCACTTCAGCACGCGGTCTGGGTATTGATACGGCCCAACCGTCTGGAGAAATATTCCCTTACTTCAAAGAGATCTGGCTGGAAAAGCCGCAAGCCGGTGCGCAGGATATGGTGGTTTATGCGCTTATGGACAGTCCAGTAGCCACAGGTGCTTACCGCTTCACCATCCAGACTGGTGACAGTACGAAGGTACAGGTGCAGGCCACCATATATTTGCGTAAACCCGTACAGGTGCTTGAACTGGCGCCTTTGACCAGCATGTACTGGCACGGTCATGGTCGTGGGATTACCGCCGGCGACTGGCATCCTGCACAGCATGATTCCAGCGATCTGGTCATGGCCAATGGTGATGGCGAGTGGTTGACCCGCCCTATTGATAATCCCCTGCAAATTCAGACTACGACCTACAGCATGGATCACCCCGTAGGCTTCGGTCTGATTCAGGAAGATCGTGATTTTTCCGCCTATCAGGGTATTGAAACCCAATACCAGCGCCGTCCCAGTGTTTGGGTACAACCGGTAGGAGACTGGGGAAAGGGTCAGGTACGTCTCGTTGAGCTGCCTACCAATAACCGGGACATGGACAATATTGATGTTTTCTGGGTTCCGGATCAGGAACCCGCTCCGAAAACGCCCCTGCATTTTGCCTACAACTTGCGTTTCTTTCTGGATAACCATGGCCTGATTCCTTTGGCCCATCCCGTCGGAACCTATCTTGGCGATGACCCGAAAACCGCCGGAGCGCGTACGGTCGTTATTGATTTTGGCGGTGGTGCTCTGACGAAATTACCCGGGAATATGCCTGTTAAAGCCCATCTCACGGCTGAAAACGGGGCTCAGATTTTGAGCCAAAAGCTGGAATGGGATGCTAAGGATCATTTTTGGCGGGTGATTGCAGTCATACAGCCGCAAACGGCTTCACCCAGTAATGTGCGTTGTTATTTAACCCTCGATAAGCAGGTTATGACCAATACCTGGACTTATCTTCTTCATGCGGCAAAGGAGTAGGTGTAATGTTTAAAGATGAATCAAGCTACAGCGTCAATCCTGCGGGTGAGTGGCTGGCAGGTTGTACAGCAGAGGCCCTGGTCGTCGCAAATAGCGCACCCGTTCTTGCTCGTGTGGAGCGGTATATGGCGTATCTGGCGTTAACCGATGCCCAGCGTTTATGGATACGTGGTCAGGTGATCAGCCAATTGCAAGGCGTGGAAACCCATCAGGATGCGCTTTATGCCCGGGCTTTTGCCAGTCTGCATCAGGCACTGGCGACTCTGGGAAATGGGGATGAGCTGGATGCCCGCCTCGATCTTTCCCTGCGCATGACTGCAAATGCGGCCCAGGATGCCCGATCATGCCGTTGGCTACAGCAGCAGGTAGCGCCTGCCATTCAGCGCAGCAATATGGCCTCTCTTCCCATAAATCGTTCCTGGCTGGCTGCCGCATCGCGCCTGTGGCAGACATTGTTTAGCCGCAGCAAGGTATTGACGAGCCGCCGTATTCTGACCGGAGAAGTCTGAATTGGCACGGGCTATGGCCCGGCAGTGGGAAACCATCAGCCGGTACCGACGTTATTGGTTAAGTGCTTTTATTATTTTGCCGGCCTGTAGTGCAGGCCTGATGCTGGATCAGGTTCTTGCCGATCGCTTGCCGCTCTGGTTGGAAATACCTACTCTCATCATATTTTCCATGCTGTTTGCCTGGATTTCTGCAGGCTTCTGGACAGCACTGGTTGGCTTTATTCTGCTGATGAGCGGGCGTACTGATACCGCCCCCGGTAGCCCCGAACTCCGCCTGGCTGAGCCCCTCCCACAGAATAAAGTGGCGATTCTCATGCCCATTTATAATGAAGAAGTGGAGCGGGTGGCTGCCGGGCTACAGGCCACTTTCAAATCCTTGCAGCGGGCTGGGGCCTTGGCCCATTTTGAGTTTTTTCTGCTCAGTGATACCCGCAATCCTGATGTCTGGTTACGTGAAGAACTGGTCTGGTCGGCGCTTTGTGAGTCGCTGGATGCCTTTGGCAAAATACATTATCGAAGGCGACCAGTTAATAATAAAGCCAAAAGTGGCAATGTCGCTGATTTTTGCAGACGCTGGGGCCGCGCTTACGAATATATGGTAGTGCTGGACGCTGATAGTGTCATGAACGGTGAAACCCTCTATCGCATGCTGGAAATGATGGAAGGAAATCCGCAGGTCGGTATCATTCAGACCCAGCCGGTGGCCGTCAATCGGGAAACCTTATATGCCCGTCTGCAACAATTTGCGCAGCATCTGTATGGCCCGATTTTCAGCGCCGGATTGCGTTTCTGGCAGTTGGGTGACGGGCATTACATTGGTCATAATGCCATTTTGCGAACTGCCCCGTTCACCGAATTTTGCGCCTTGCCCGTATTACCCGGTCGGCCTCCTCTGGGTGGACCCTTGCTCAGTCATGATTTTGTCGAAGCGGCACTGATGGCCAGAAATGGCTGGGAAGTGTGGTTTGTACCCAGTCTGTCAGGTAGTTATGAGGAAGTTCCTCCCACCCTGATTGATGATTTGAAACGGGATAGACGCTGGGCGCAGGGCAATCTGCAACATCTGCGTTTATTGGCCGGGGAGGGCTTGCGTTCTGCCCACCGCTTCCTTTTCATCAACGGGGCCATGTCTTTTCTGGCGGCACCGCTCTGGGGACTGTTTTTGATTCTTGGCGCGTTGGGTTCCCTGCATTGGGCTGGTGGAGGGAATGATGATACGGTCACCCCTTTTCATTGGGGAAGTGGCATTGATCCCTTACCGTTCTGGTTGTTTGGGGTGACGGCTGTTTTACTGCTTTCACCCAAGTGGATGGCCGTTCTTTGGGTGGCCCGTCAGCCTGGTCGCCGCCAGCAGTTTGGGGGATTGTCTCATCTTATTCTGAGCATGCTGGTCGAGAGTTTGTTTTCGGTTTTGATGGCCCCTATCCGGATGGCTTTTCATAGTCAGTTTGTCATTCAAACCCTCATGGGGAAGGGCGTACGTTGGGGGGCTCAGGTGCGTGGTGACCAGGAAACCAGCTGGTCAGTAGCCCTGCGTTTTTTTGGTTGGTGTTCGGCACTGGGGCTGGTGCTGGCAGTTGCTCTGTACCCCTTTTTGGGTTTCTGGCATTTTGTCTGGTTGGTTCCAATTTTGGGTGGTCTGGTCGCCGCCGTGCCTTTGGGCGCATGGACCAGTCGCCCTGGGCTGGGACGCTGGGCACGCCAGCATCGCCTGTTTGTGATTCCCGAGGAGGTCATCGTCCCCGAAGAATTGCAGTCATTGGATAGTGACAGTGTGGCCTATCTTCCGCACATTGAGGGAGATGCTTTTGTGCAGGTCGTAGTTGATCCTCGCTTTAATGCCATTCACAGCGCCTTGCAGCGCAATCGCACCGGATTATGGCCGCGTGCTGCCAGTCTTTGCCACAAGGCTCTGGAAGAAGGCCCCCAGCAACTCAGTAATCGCGAGCGTAATATCCTCTTGAGTGATCGCAACTCCATGCTGTCTCTACACCGGGCTGTCTGGTCCATGAATGACCGGGAACGCTTGACGGCCTGGGGCGTGAAGAGTGACGATCAGGATCTGATCGATCAGGCAGGACAATAACCCTATGGCAAAAAATGGTGAAACCCTTGATCTCATGGCTTTGGCTGGCATCCGCAATGATCTGGATGATCTCCGCGCCCGTGCCCAGGCAGGAGATCCCGTAGCCCAGTTCAATATGGGCGTGAAATACGCCGAAGGGTCTGAGGTCCCTCAGGATTATCAGGAAGCTGCGCGCTGGTATAGTGCAGCGGCAGACCAGAATGATGCACCCGCGCAATTCAATCTGGGCTTGCTGTTTTATCAAGGGCAGGGCTTACGCAAGGATTTATCCTGCGCTTACGAGTTATTCAGTCTCGCCGCAGCGCAGGGTGATACGCGTGCTCATGCCGGGATGACGGCGATTCTCGGTGAAGTCCCCACTGAACTCGCCGAGGAGCTCATTAAAAACTTTGGGCAGGGCGACCAGGGTGCCGCTAGCCACTAAGCTGAAAATGGCAAATCTACCAAGAGCTTTTAGTGGCTTAAGCGGGCAGCCTGATTGCCCCTGACAAGGTCTATTCCCCGTCCGGAAGTATCCGAGCCCGCCAGGCAAGGGTTGTTTGCTGCAGTTTTAGCGGCGGTTACGGATTGCTGATAAGCGTTCGGTATGCTGACCTGTGCCGCCCAGATAAGTCGGTACGATACTTTCAATGGCTGTAGCCTGAATACCAAACACTTCCTGCAAATCCTTTTTGCTGGAAATGTTATCTACGGACAATGACTTCAAATTGTCACGCGTCAGCACCTTGCCCGGCAGTTTTTCCATCAGTCCCGCTTGCAGGTTGCCCAATAAAGGACAGAGCGCAATCACCTTGCGATGCGTGCCAATCAGGCTTTGGGTATAAGCAATCAACTCACCCAGGGTATAGACCTTGGGACCGCAGAGATCAAAAGCCTTGCCATACGTTTTTTCGTCGTCTATGGACTGCACAAATGCACTCACTACATCTTCAATCCACACCGGCTGCATTTTGGCCTCAGTGCCGGCCATGGGTAAAAAGAAAGGAATATTGCGCAGCAGTTGAGCAAAGCGATTGAAGAAGCTGTCCCCTTCACCAAATATGATCGAAGGACGAAATGAAGTCACTTTAAGACCGCGTCCCCAGAGTAATTTCGGACCATTCAGATAATTGAAATAGCCGTTTTTGGCGCTGTTTTCGCCAGACTGACGGATGATTTCTTCACCGATACCTTTGGAGCGCAGGTAGGCACTGGGGGCAATGGGGTTGGCACCGAGGGCGCTCATATGCAGGAGCCGGGGAATGCCCAGATGTCCACAAAGATTAGCGACCAGACGGGGAAGCTCAATATGGTTTTTTTCAAAATCACCATGTCGTTCGGGCGGATAATCGGTGCGCCCCGGACGGTTTTCGTTAAGGATGCCCACCAGATTGATGACTACATCCCGTCCTTTCAGTTGCTGCTCCAGCGCAATAGGGTTATGCACATTACATTCAACAACCTCGACCTGTGGCAGAACCAGCAGGTTTTCGCGGTTACGCTCCCGATTGCGGGTCAGAATGCGAATCTGGTGCCCATCCTGACTGAGGTGCTCCGCCAGATGTCGGCCGACAAAACCCGTGCCACCAAGAATACAGATTTTATGTGTTGCCATGAGCTTATACTCCTCCGCAAATTATCAGCCAGAGCATAGCACAGCTAGCCTGCCCCGATGCTGCAGAAAGTTTGAATCAGGGCATGAAGGTAGGCTATAAGAGAATAGATTTGGCTGCACATGGCTGATGGGCGGGTTATGCCCGGAAACTGCGAGGTACAGAACCAGGAGAAAGGAATGGCGGAATGTGGTATTCAAAACGGTGCCCGCAGGGGGGGGCAAATTTCTGCGTTAGGTGCTTTGCTGGTGGGGCTGGCTATTATTGCCGGTGCGGCTGGTGACCATCTGGTCGCTGGGCAGGTGAGCAGGCAAAGTTTGCATGTGTACGATATTGCCGTGCGTTTTCAGATTTATAATGCATTAGGCCTGGTTCTGCTGGGTATTTTGATTCGATTATGGGGTAGAAGAAGGCTGCTTTGTGCTTCGGCGTTGTTGATGGCTCTTGGTGTGCTTTTTTTCAGCGGGGGACTTTATTTGCTGGTCATTACCGGCCAGTCATTCTGGGCAATTTTTGCCCCTTTGGGTGGCACAGCGTGGATTTTCGCCTGGTTGCTTCTCGCTGTCGGCCTCTGGCGGGCATCCATGCAAGTGAAGGAGTAATGTAATGCTTATTGCCAAAAATGACGCTTATCATAAACAACTGGATTTTGCGGACGCTGAAATCGGTGACGTATTCTGGGTCGTCGAACATGTACCTTATAGTGGCACGATTAAAGGGGTTCAAAAATATACAGTCACTGAAATTCGCTCCAAACTGGTTATTTGTCTATCAGAATTGGCTAAGCCGCTGAAAATAAAGCGGAGTACTTTGCAGGAAAACTGTTACCTAGAAAATGATCCGTATTTTGCAGATATACAGAAAACCTTTGAAATCAGTAGTCAGGTAGAATGGGTTCGCAAATTGATCAAGGAGCATGAAAGCCGTGACTTTGATCAGGAAGTGGTTGACGCCATTCTGGCCTGGCAGCGCCGCGTGGAAATGCGACGGGAATAGGCATTAGCAGGGTGCGGACCAAAGTTGCTGCAAAGCTCCCAGACCAACTGCCGTATTCAGGTTTGGGTGCAGAGGCTATTGTGGTACCTCCGGGCCATGATGTTCTTCGAGGGTTTTGCCATGGCCCTGGACCCGGAAGATCCAGGTCATTCCCAGGCCAAGCAGGCTCACCAGAATCATGAGCAGCAACACGGCTGAAAGGCCCCAGTTTGCCTGAATGAGTGGCAATAAAAACACACTGATGGTGGCGCCTATTTTGGCAATTGCAGCGGCAAATCCGGCACCAAAGGCGCGTACCTGTGTAGGATACATTTCGGTTGGTAAAATGAAGGTGGTGGCATTGGGACCCATCGTCATGAATAAATTGAAAAGCATAAAGCCGCCGAGGATCATGTAATATTTTTGAATGACATTTTCTGCATGCTGATGTGCAGCAATCAGCAGAAGAGTCATTCCCAGGATCATGCCGAAAAACCCAATGAGTTGCATATGAATGCGTCCCAGTTTGGGAACTGCCCAGAGCGACAGCAGCGAACCCAGTAGCAGGAACAGGTCCACCTTGCCACTATCCAATGCGTTGCTGAGATCCCGTCCCAAGGTAGAGCTTAATGCGGGCAGATCGCTGCGCATACTGCCGAGCAGAATCGTGGTAAACAGGCCAATACCATAAGTAGCGATGTCCATAAAAAACCAGGGAAGGGTCACCAGCAGGGTCCGCCGACGATATTCCGGGGCAAATAACGTCGCGATACCCAGGCGATGACCTGGCAGAATTTTGGCAACATGATGATGTTTTCTACCCAGGCGTTGGGCAATCTGCAGCAGTTGTTTTTTCTGGTCGGGAGCAAAGCGGGTGAGAATTTTGGCGGCCTGGGCATTGCGGCCATGTCCCATGCACCAACGTACACTTTCGGGCAGGCCCAGGCGGCCGATCAGATAGGGAAGCACCACCAGAATTTCTGCGGCCAGTAACCAACGCCAGGTATCATCGCCAGTCCGGGCATTTTGCAGCAGGAGAATGGCCAAGGCGACGCCCGCCAACATGCCGACGGACTGAATAGCGATGGAAGCAGCCATCATTCTGCCCCGGCGTCCCTGAGGCATGAATTCTGCCAGATAGCTGCTGGCGACTGGAAAGTCCATGCCGACACCGATACCCAGCAACAGTTCCGCCTGGGTCAGAATGGTGGCATTGGGTGCAAGTGCCGCTAATGTGGCGGCAATGATCAACAAAATCATATCGCTGATCATGACCGGTTTGCGCCCCCAACGATCGGCAATATGTCCGCCCAACAGGGCACCGATGACGGTTCCCCCCATGAGCATGGCAGCCACCATGCCGACACTGCTGGCAGGCATGTGCAGGCGGGGAATTACCAGTGGCAGGGTGACACCCAGCAAAAACATGGAAACCCCACTCAATAAAGTGCCCCCTGTGGACAAGGCCCAAATCCGATAGTGGATCAGCAACATCGGGCTGTTGTCGAGTATGGCGGTCATTGCGGCATGATCGGGATGAATAAGGTGCGAAGAATCCACAGGTGACGCAGTAGGGTTTTTTAATCCAGTGGCATTGGCAGTACTTGCGTGAATGTCGGCGCTTGGATCTGGATTCAACGCGGCTTGTCCCGGAGAATCAGGCTTTTCCCCGTCATTTCGGACGGCTGGGAAAGTCCCATGAGATCAAGAATCGTTGGCGCAATATCGGCGGTGCCCCGGCCAATTCCCAATTTTACACCTTCGTGGCCAATCAGGAGCATGGGGACGGGATAGACCGTGTGCTGGGTATGAGGCTCACCGGTCACTGGATCCACCATTTCATCGCAATTGCCGTGATCAGCCGTGAGGATGATTTTGAAACCGTGCTGAAGAGCTACCTGGGTAATCCGATGAAATTGGAGATCAAGCGTTTCTACCGCACGGAGAATGGCCGGGATTTTGGCGGTATGACCGACCATGTCACCATTGGCAAAATTGACAATAACAAAGTGATATTGGTCGCCTTCCAGTGCTGCAATGATACGATCTGCGACTTTTGCCGCACTCATTTCGGGCTGGAGATCATAGGTGGCTACCTGTGGCGATGGGAGGATCTCGCGATCCTCCCCCGAAAAGGGTTCTTCGCGGCCACCGTTAAAAAAATAGGTGACATGCGCATATTTTTCCGTTTCTGCGCAGTGGAATTGTTGCAGGCCGGCGTCACTGATGACTTCCGCCAAAACTTTTGTCGGGATTTCCGGCGGGAACAGGACCGGAAAGGGATAGGCGTCATTGTAGGAAGTCATGCAAAGGGCGGTTCTGGCCTGTTCTGAACCGCGATCAAAATGTTCAAATTCGGGCATGGCCACGGCGGCGCTCAGTTGCCGCATGCGGTCAGAGCGAAAGTTGAAAAAGAATACGGGTTCATCGGCGGCAATCCGGTTTTCCTGGGGCTTGCCGATGACGGTGGGTTGAATAAATTCATCTCCTTCCCCGCGTCGCCAGGCTTCCTGAACAGCCGATAGGGCGTTTGCTGACTGAAGTCCCTCACCTTTCAGCAAGGCGGCCCAGGCTTTTTGGGTGCGATCCCAATGACTGGCACGATCCATGGCGGTATAGCGGCCACAGATGCTGGCAATTTTGCCGCTGCCCAGTTCTTGCAGGCGCTTTTCCAGAATCTGGACGAAAACATCTGCACATTGCGGGGCGGTGTCCCGCCCATCCGTAATCATGTGGATAATCGGTTCTACACCTGCCTGTACCACCAGAGGGAGAATCTCCAGCAAATGGTCAATATGAGAATGCACACCGCCATCGGAGACCATCCCGACCAGATGCAGGCGCCGGGTATTTTGCAAAATATTTTGCCAATTCTGAATGCTGGAAAAACTGCCATCAGCCAGACTGTCCGATATGCGGACCATGTCCTGAAGCAGAATGCGCCCTGAACCCAAAGTCAAATGACCGACCTCTGAATTTCCAAATTGTCCGTCGGGCAGACCCACAGCCCGCCCGGATGCCTGCAGGGCGGTATGGGGATAACTGGCAAAATAATGATCCAGATGTGGCGTATGGGCTTGCGCCCAGCCGTTGTAGGCCCGATTGGGGTTCAGGCCGAAACCATCAAAAATGACTAACAGCACGGGTTGAATATTCAAGAGGCTTCTCGCTTTTCCAGTTCCAGAACATGCAGGGTGGTTTTCAGTACGGAATCCGGGTTGAGGCTCATGGATTCAATGCCAATATCGACCAGAAACTCAGCCATTTCCGGATAGTCTGAAGGCGCCTGACCACAAATTCCAGAGTGGATACCATGCCGTTTACAGCCATCCACAGCGAGGCGGATCATAGTTTTCACGCCTTCGTCGCGCTCGTCGTAGTCAAAGGCGACAATTTCCGAATCCCGATCCACTCCGAGCGTGAGTTGGGTGAGATCATTGCTGCCAATGGAGAATCCGTCAAAGCGTTGGGCAAACGCATCAATCAAAAGCACATTGTTGGGGACTTCGCACATGGCATAAATTTTCAGGCCATTTTCGCCGCGCTTCAGGCCAAATTCTGCCATTTGCGCAAGAACGTCGTCGGCTTCCTGCACGCGGCGTACAAAAGGCAGCATCAAAATGACATTATCCAGGCCCATGGTTTCTCGCACTCTTTTCATGGCCAGGCATTCCAGATGAAAACCTTCTTTGTACGCTGGATGTGCATAGCGGGAAGCACCGCGAAAGCCCAGCATGGGGTTGTCTTCTTCGGGTTCGAAGCCGCGACCTCCAAGCAATGAGGCATACTCGTTGCTTTTGAAATCAGACATACGGACCACTACCGGTTTGGGATAAAAAGCGGCAGCCAGGGTGCCGATGCCCTCTGATAGCCGTTCCACAAAAAAATCCTGGGGCTGCGTGTAGCCTTGGGTGAGCTTCGCCAGGGCCAGACGCTCCTGCGGGTCTTTGACCTTTTCCGGGTAGAGCAAAGCCATGGGGTGCGCCTTGATGGTATTGCTGATGATGAATTCCATCCGCGCCAGACCAATACCATCGCTGGGGAGATTAGCCGTCTGGAAAGCAATTTCCGGGTTGCCCAGATTGATCATGATTTTGGTTTTGGGTCGGGGAAGTGCGGCCAGGTCGGTATGCTGAACGGTAAATGGCAATTGACCCCCATAAATATTTCCCATATCGCCTTCCGCACAGGAAACTGTGACCGGCTCACCGTCGTGCAGTATTTCGGTGGCTGTTTCTGCGCCGACTACCGCCGGTATCCCCAGTTCACGGGCAATGATGGCAGCGTGGCAGGTTCGTCCGCCGCGATTGGTGATCACCGCCGCTGCATTTTTCATGACCGGCTCCCAATCGGGCGTGGTGGTGTCTGCTACCAGTATTTCACCTGGGCGAAACTCGGCGAGATGTTCAAGACTACGAATAATCCGGACGGGTCCGGCAGCAATTTTACTGCCCACGGCCCGGCCGCTGCCAAGACGTTTTCCGTGTTCACCCAGAATATACTCCTCCAGAATTTGTCCCTTCTTTTGCGAGGCAACGGTTTCCGGTCGGGCCTGCACCATGTAAATAGCCCCATCCAGTCCGTCTTTTGCCCACTCCATGTCCATGGGTCGGCTTTCGCCCATTTTCTGGCTGTAGTGATTTTCAATTTTGATGGCGTAATCGGCGAGAATGAATATATCCTCATCCTTCAAACAAAAGCGTTCCTGTTCATCGAGATGTGTCGGTACATTGCGGGTCCCATGGCGGGTGTCTCCCTCGGTATAAATCATCTTGATTTTTTTGCTGCCGAGAACCCTGCGCAAAACTGCCTTTTTTCCCTTCTGGAAGGTGGGTTTGAAGACATAATATTCATCGGGATTGACGGTTCCCTGGACAACATTTTCACCCAGACCCCAGGATGCCGTAATAAAGACGGCATCTCTAAAACCAGTTTCAGTGTCCAGTGAAAACATGACGCCGCTGGTGGCGAGATCGGAGCGCACCATTTTCATGATGACAATCGATAGGGCCACCTTGAAATGATCAAAGCCCTGATCAACGCGATAATGAATGGCCCGGTCGGTAAACAGGCTGGCAAAGCAGCGACGACAGGCATCCAGCAAAGCGGCCGCACCGGAAATGTTCAGATAAGTATCCTGCTGTCCAGCGAAACTGGCCGTAGGCAGGTCTTCTGCGGTGGCAGAAGAACGCACGGCCAAAGACAGCGTATCTCCGTATTCCTGACGTAATTGGGCGTAAGCGGCCAAAATTTCGGTTTGCAAATCTTCGGGAAGGGGCGCGCTGTAGACAATTTCCCGAGCCTTGGCACCCCGTTTGGCCAGATCGCGAACATTATCGGGGTCGAGGCCGTCCAGTGCCTCATGCAGCTTTGACCAGGCACCGGCCTGATCCAGCAGATAGTGATAGGCGTCGCCGGTAATGGCAAAGCCGTTGGGTACTTTCACTCCCTGCGGCGTGAGTTGGCGATACATCTCTCCCAGAGAAGCGTTTTTACCACCGACCAAGGGCACATCTTCTATGCGAATTTCATTAAAAAAACGTATGTATTTCGCAGTCATAAGATTTTCTCCAGATAAATCAGAGTAAACACTCTGAATAAAAGATAGTCAAGGAAATGGCTGTGGACAAGCTGTTGCTTTTTATTGGAGGCTCTCTGGTATGATTGCCGGAGCAATGGCGAAGGTCCTTAAAATGGATGTGGGCTATGTTTTCATGTCTGACGCATGGCAAATTATGGAATTATCTCTTTGAAAAGAAATAGCTCAGACTCTGGTGCTGGTAGGGAAAATCTGTGGCCACCGGAGGCACGCTGGCTTCACGCCAGTATTGCTGTCGGTGTAACCATTCAACTGTTTTCCTCCTTATGGATGACACCCGATTGGCAACACGCAGATTATGCCAGTTTCACCCAGTTACTGTTCAGCTTTCATGCCTGGGTGGGTTTGACTACTGCACTTTTCCTGCTCTGGCAGTGGCTCTGGATTGCCACTTCCGCAAGGGTACGCCAGCAATTTTTTCCATTAATGGGTTCCTGGCAACCGGTTTTTAATGACCTTCGGTTACTTTTGCACGGAAAACTTCAATCTCCCGGCCCAGCTTCTGGACTTGCTGCCCTGATCCATGGGCTTGGTCTGCTTCTGGTCAGTTGGATGGCCCTTACCGGTATGGTAATTTTTTTCTTTTTACCCCAGGGAGGCACGCCCCCTGGAGCGGTGCTGCAAACTCTAATCCCTTTGCATAAAGCTTTGTCCAATCTGGTATGGGCTTACTGGATTGGGCATGTGGGGATGTTTAGTGTGCATTTGCTGCGCCGCGATCGCATTCTTGATATTTTCCGTCTGGGTAGTTAGTTGTTAACACTGGCGAACGGGTGCATGCATCAGTCACTGAATGGAGCGAGAAACTAAATGAAAAATGCAATGAAAATTTTACTGTGGGGATTATTCCCTGTTTCACTGGCGGCTTCAGCGGGTACGGCTGCCCAGGAAATAAATCTCAGCGTGCAACAAGCTTACCATGTGCCCAATACGCTCATGGTTGCGCAGTTGCAGGCCAGTGCAACCGGGCCAAATGCTGCAGATCTGGGGCAAAAAGTGAACGCAAAAATGCGTTGGGCCTTACAGCAGACGGGGAAAGCTGATCATGTCCAGGCGCAGACGATGAATTATCACACGCAACGTGATTATGTGGATGGTAAGCCCGATGGCTGGACCGTACAGCAGACTTTGCAGGTCAGCGCTCCACAATCCTCCCGGCTGGATCAGCTCCTGGGAGATTTACAATCCCGTCTGGAGCTGGTTTCCATGCAGGCTGCCCCTACTGAAAGTGCCCGTGAAAGCGCTGCAACAGCAGCAGCCCATCAGGCTATTCAGCGCTTTAAGCAGCGTGCGAATAACTTTTGCAAGGATTTTGGTTATGCGCAAAGCGTGCTGAATTCCGTACAGATTAATACGTTACGCAGTTCTCCCGGGCCAGTGATGATGATGGCGGCGCGTACTCCCGTGGCCAGTGCGCCCGGTGAATCGGCGATGTCTGTGGAGGTTTCCGGTTCAGTGCATTGTCTGAATGGACAGTGACAGACTTTCAGGGAGATGACGGTCTTGTAAAAACCGGATTGACGGCTGTATCTGCGCAGAAAGGAACAGGTTCTGACCAACGCACCCGACCTTCCTTCAGGCTGCACCAGCCGCTCAGAACGGCGCTCAATGCCCGGGGATAAATTTCGTGTTCGGCAGCAAGAACTCTTGCCGCCAGCCTGGCCGGGTCGTCATCCGTATGGACAGGTACGGCAGCCTGAATGATGACCGGGCCGGCGTCCAGTTCCGGGATGACAAAATGGACGCTGGCACCGTGCCAGCAGACACCTTGAGCGATGGCGCGGGCATGGGTATGCAGACCGGGAAAGGCGGGCAGCAGGGAAGGGTGAATGTTGACCAGCCGTCCCAGATAGTGTCCTACAAAAGTATCTGTCAGTTGCCGCATGAAACCGGCAAGTACCACCAGATCCGGAGCGTAGCGGTCAATCTGCTGCTGCAGCGCAGTATCAAACTCGGCGCGACTGGGAAAGTCACGATGGTCTGTGACTTCGGTGGGGATACCTGCTGCCTGAGCCATCATCAGTCCTGGGGCTTCGGCCCGATTGCTGATGACTGCGGCGATTTCCGCATCGGCTATTTGTCCGGTCTGACAGGCCCGCAGGATGCTTTGTAAATTGCTGCCGCGACCGGAAATCAGCAGCACCAGTTTTTTAGTCAAGAAAAACTACCCCGTTATCGGTCTGACGGAGGGCAAGCTGACCAATGACATACGCTTGCTCCCCGCTGGCCTGCAGGGATTCCAGAGCGTTTTGCCGGGATTCCCAGGGGACGATGGCGACCATGCCAATGCCGAGGTTGAATACCCGCCGCATTTCTTCGGTACTGACTTGACCTTGCTCCTGCAACCACTGAAACAGCGTAGGGATTTGCCAACTTTGGGGGTTGATGTGGGCGCTCAGCTGGGCGGGCAGGGAGCGCGGCAGGTTTTCAGTGAGGCCACCGCCGGTAATGTGAGCGAGAGCATGAACGCTGACGACCTTACGCAGATTCTGGATTGCCTGCACGTAAATCCGGGTGGGACGTAGCAGGAGTTCGACCAGGGCTTCGCCATTTAACTGAATATGCGCATGAGCACCACTGCGGACCAGAATTTCACGAATGAGGGAGTAGCCATTACTGTGGGCGCCGGATGAGGCGATGCCGATAAGGGCATCCCCTTCCTGACAGGCATCACTGCTCAATATTTCGTTTTTTTCGACGATGCCGACCGCGAAGCCCGCCAGGTCATAATGACCGCCGGGGTACATACCGGGCATTTCGGCGGTTTCGCCGCCCAGTAGGGCACAGCCCGCCTGACGGCAGCCTTCGGCAATTCCGGTGATGACGGCTTCGGCTACCGCCGTGTCCAGTTGTCCGCAGGCGTAGTAATCCAAAAACCAGAGGGGTTCAGCGCCGGAAACCAGGATGTCGTTGACACACATGGCTACCAGATCAATGCCAATCCCATCATGCTGCTGGGCTTCCAGGGCCAGCAGCAATTTGGTGCCGACGCCATCGGTTCCGGAAACCAGAACCGGTTCGCGATAACCGCTGGGCAATTCAAAAAGTCCACCAAAGCCACCGATGCCGCCCAGCACCCCGGGGCGGTGGGTGCTGCGGGCAAGGGGTTTGATCCGGTCAACCAGCGCATTTCCTGCGTCAATGTTGACTCCTGCACTGCGATAGCTAAGCGGTTTGAGGCTGTCCACAGCAAGTTCCTCCGTCAATTTCGGGTCATGTTATGAGGGGGGCTGGCTGCTGTCAAAAGAAAAGAGCGGCCAGGCCGCTCTTCACTCAGACGCCACAAGTCATGGGGCGTCAGGGTTACCCCGCTAATCGATCAGAAGCGCTTGAAAATCTGTCCGCTTTTGGCTGCCTGGAAGCGCGCTTCAATGACACTCCAGTTCATGTTTTTGTGGAGTGCTGCCAGGTAATCGCCGCGCCCCAGGGCTTTCCAGTCAACCATGTAGGCATGTTCAAACACGTCTACAATGACCAGAGGGACAAAGCCGCCAATGTTGCCATCTTCGTGTAACTGGACGAAATGGTTGTTGATCTGGCCGGTAGTCCCATCGTAATAGGCAATCGCCCAACCAATACTGCGGCTTTTGGCAGCAGCCATGAGGTCTTCGTGCCAGGCTTCGGCGCTGCCGAACTGTTCGGTGACGGCAGCCTTGAAACCGGGCGCTTGATCCATGCTGACGCCGGGTTTCATCTGGGCGAAGTAGTATTCATGCAAAACCATGCCATTGTATTCAAAACCAAAACGACGACGACGGTCGGCATAGGTCAGGGAAGCGGTTTTGCCAGCCGCACGCATTTCTTCCAGTTCTTTGTGCAGGGCATTACTCTGGTTGACATAGCCGGTGTACAAGCCCCAGTGATCGTTGATCTGGGCGTCGGAAATGCCGTCAAGACCGCTGGGCTTCAATTCTTCACGTACTTTATATTCAGACATTGCTTTACTCTCCTGCTGGTCGGTTGGGAATGAATCCCTGTGATTGTAGTCAGTGGCAGGGATGGCTGCAAACGACCTGCTGGTCGTCTGACGGTGCTGAAGCCTATTTGCAAGGTTTTATAGAGCAGGAAGGTAGATAAGAATCTGCTTGACAGCCAAGGGTCCCTTGCCTAGCTTCTGGAGTCATGCCAAGCCATGATAGTTTCCCCTGGGTAAGCCCTGAAGGCTTCCGATTTTTGTCGTTCAGGCGCTGCTGATGCTCGCCAATGGCCAGATGCGCTTGCCTTTGGGGTTGCGAAGTGGCGCAACGCTTGATGATTTTTGTCCAGAACCCAACACTGCGGCATTGAATGCCGTGCGGAGTCTGCTGGTACGGCCAGCACCCGTGTTTGTACTTTATTTGTATGGCCCGGGAGGGGTTGGTAAAAGCCATTTGTTACAGGGCGCTGCCCAAAGTGATGCGGGTTGGATACCTTATATTGAATGCGCCGAAATGATGCAGTCCTTTGTTGATCTGGCGCTCCCGGATACTTTTTCCAGTCTGGTGGATGCGCCTTTGGTCTGTCTGGATAATGTGGACGCCTGGGCCGGTCAGGTGGATCAAGAAAAATTTTTGTATGACCTTTACAATGAACGTTTTCATCGCGCCCGGCCCCTGTTAATGGCGGGTCGGGAAGCACCCCGGCAACTCGTCTGGACGCTGCCGGATTGGGCGAGCCGGTTCAGTGCCTGTGTGCCAATGGCTCTGCAATTACCCGATGATCTACAGCGGCTGCATATTTTACAGACCATGGCCCGGCGTCGCGGCTTACGCATGGACCGGGACGTTGCCCGGTATGTGCTACGCCATCAGTCGCGGGATATGGTCGTGCTGGAGTCCTTGCTGGAGATGCTGGATGCACGTAGCTGGGAGCAGCAGCGCCAACTGACCATTCCATTTATTCGTCATTGTCTGGACAGGGAGGCGTCTTCGTGAGCACCGATCAGAAAGAAGGCCAGCAGTGTTTTGGTAAAAAGGAAGATGGTCCGCGCCCACTGCCTCATGCCCATAGGGGATTTGTGCTTCGTTTTGGCTTTCGCTGGTATCGGGCCTGGCATGGCTTCTGGAAAGATGACTGCATTGATCGGGCTGGTCTGCTGTCCTATACGACTTTATTCGGTTTGATTCCGCTGGCAGTGCTGGTATTCAGTATGTGGAATCTGGTGGGTTTCAGCGTGTTGCATCGCACACAGGTGGATCGTCTGATATTGCGCAGCTTTGTTCCGCAGACGGGTTATACCATTCTTCATGAAGTGAATTTACTGGCCGCCAAGGGTGCCCAACTGGGATTGCTGGGGGTAATCGGTTTGTCGTTGACGGCTGTGTTTCTGCTGCACGCGGTAGAGCGGCATCTGAATGCCATCTGGGGAGTTGCACCCCATTGCTGGTGGTGCCGGGTTTTGCGTTATCTCGCCATGCTGGTCGTGGCGCCACTGAGTGTGGCCTTGCTCCTGCCCCTGCTGGGGCCTTTACAACCCTTGTTAAAATATCTGGGGCATATTCCCGTGCTGCCGCCGTTTTTCAGTCATATTCTGACTTTTTTGGTGGTGACGGTGATGATGCTGCTGCTCTACAAGATTCTGCCGGCGGCGGCGCCGCGCTGGCGTGATGCGCTGCTGGGGGGCATGACGGTAGCCTTTTTGTTTGAGCTGGACAAATTCGGGCTATCAACCTATTTGCGCTTCTCGACTTTTGAAACAGTTTACGGAGCGCTGGGCGCTTTTCCGGTGTTTCTGCTCTGGTTGTATATGGCCTGGGCCAGCATTTTATTCGGCGCGGAGATGGCTGAAGCGGGTGTTTATTCTGACCAGAACGCGCTCAACCCGGCTCATAAACCAGCCGCACCCGTGAAGACGGATAAATGACCGTTGAGAATTCTATGCCGACGCCGCTCGTATCGACGTTGACATTTTCGCAGACAAAAACGATTTCACCTTTTTCGACTTGCAGCAGCTCCCGCTCCTGGGGGCCGGACATGGCGGCCGAAATGGTGGAGCGCATGCGGGTATAATCCTGTATGCCATGCTGGCGCAGGGATTCAGTGATACCGCGTCCGGCGTGCAGATCATCCACCAGGGCCAGCAGGGCTTCCCCGAAAAAAAGATGTCTGGCAATGGAAATGGGCTCTTCACCGACCCGGCCAAGGGTTTTGATCATGGCAACCTGGGAATATTCCGGGAAGACGCCATATTGCTGAATGCGCGCCAATTCAGGCAGCTCGGCCAGATTCAGTATGGCCGCTTCGAGAATGTCATTTTTGCCGGGTTTATTGTACTTTTTGACCCATTCCGAAAAGCGCGGCCTTTCGACCAGTTCATAGTCAAACACATGCTTGGCAACAAAACTGCCGCGACCATGCTGTATGCGCACTTTGCCCATGGCCGCGAGTTCCTGCAGGGCGCGGCGCATGGTGTGGCGATTGACTCCGTAAGCCTTGGCCAGATCCGCCTCGCCGGGCAGTTTCTGGTTTTCGACAAGTTCACCGGAATCTATGCGGGCCTGCAGATCATCGACAATTTGTTTCCAGATGGTGATTCCGGGGACGAACTGCACTTTGCTGGTGCTGATCATGGGCGTTCCACCAAACCGATGAGGCTGTGCACACATTGTTTGATGGCCTCTTCCAGCAATCCATCATTACGGATGGTGGTCATGGGCAACTGCTCCGGCAGGGGAATGTGACGACGCAGGCGGTCGTTGATGGATGCAGCACTTTCACGATGGCGTTTTTCCAGGCGGCGGCGAATTTCCGAGGGCGAAGCGGTGATATATAAAACATGTCCACCATGTTCCGCAAGCAGGTCATTCAATACCGTGCGCGAAACATTGGCAATGATGATCTGCACAGCGGCGTTTTGGGGCTGCAATTCCGACCGGGGCAGACCGTAGGATAGCTGGTGCGCGTCCCAGGTTTTGGCAAAATTACCGGATTCAGTGTGCTGTCTGAATGCTTCGGCACTGATGTTGATTTCTCCAGCCTGTGGAGTATTGCGGGTAACCATTCGCCGGGCGAAATAGAAACGTGGGTCATTTTTCAGTATGGCTTCTGCGCCGCGAATGACGGAATCCTTGCCCGCACCGGAAGGACCTACTACCAGAACCAGCAGGGGCTTCATGATTTATTTTGCTGGGGGGTGGGTGTCGCCGGAGCGAGGGGCAGACGACGCAAAAGGGTGAAGGGTGCGTTCGGGTCTGTTTCACAGGCTAATGCGAGGCTCTGCAAGCGGCGTGGCCGCCAGGGGATGTCACCAAAATACTCTTTGGCGATTGTCAGCAAACGCGTGTCCGGTTGCTGGTCACTGAGCGTCATGTGAAAAACAAACTCCTCAAATACATAGGGATAGCCCCATCGTTCCAGGTATTCCCGGTGCCGGGGAAGCTTTAACTTCTGGCTTCTTGCCGCAATTTCCTCGTCAGTGTAGGGCCGCCGCCAGGGTTCCAGGTTGCGCACGCAGGCATCTGCCAATGCGTGCAGTTCAGGACAGGGCTGACTGAGCCGCAGGGCAACAAAGCCTTCATCCTGAACCAATTGCAGGGGAGGCAGGAAAAAAGCCGGGGTATCTGCAAGCTGTTGTTCCAGTGTTGCAATCAGATCGTCCAGCTTGCCCTGCAAGGGCATGGGGGCTTTGATGGTGGCATGGAAGCCATAACGACTGGCGCGTCGTGAAGCCTCTGCGAGGCCATAAATCGGGGGCCGTTGCCTGGCCTGCGCCGTTTCGGAGTCCCAACCCAACCAGTTGCAGCCGGCTGTCCATAGGGGATCGTCAGTTTCGGGCAGATAGTAAATGGCGACACGCATGGATTCAGGCAATTCTTTCACCGGCTTTCCAGGCTGCACGCAATAAAGGATGGTTGTCGAAATCGCGCACCCGGAGCAGGTCGCCGCGCATGCCGATTTGCAGCGCGCCACGATCTTCCAGCCCGAGCATGCGCGCCGGGGCGAGGCTGACCATTTGCACCGCTTCAGGGAGCTTGATCAGGCCCATGCGGGTCAGAGCAAAGGCCGCTTCCAGCATGGCGTGGGGGACGTAGTCCGAGGCGAGCACATCCACCAGTCCGGCGGCAACCAGATCGCGCACGGCGACATTGCCGGAATGGGAGCCACCGCGCACCACGTTGGGGGCACCTGCGACGGTGGCCATCCCCAGTTTTCTGGCTTCCTGTGCCGCTGCCAGGGTCACCGGGAATTCGGCAATGCGAATACCCTCTGCGGCGTTTCGGCGAACTTCTTCGGCGGTGCGGTCGTCATGGCTGGCTATCTGCAAACCCATCCCATGCAATTTTTCGAGAAGATAATGCCGGTTGATCTCACTATGGATTTCCCGACGCTGCTGGGCTTCCACAATCATCTGGTCCAGTTCGGCCTCGCTATATCCATCACCACGCCGTCCTTCGCGGAATTTGTCGAGATTGGCATGCTGGCCGACGCCGGGGGTGTGGTCCATGATGCTGATCATGTGAACGGGGGCTTGCGCCATTGCCGTTTCAAACAATTGTTGCATATTGGGTGTGGGGAGTTCACAGCGCAGATGCAGCACATGGTCGGAACGTAATAACCCTTGTTCATTCAGAAAAGTAAGATCTACGACCGCATCGCGAAGGGTCTGGATACGCTGGCTTTCAAAGCCGGCATCTCCGACACAGAGGGCATCTGCCACAGTGGTGATGCCTGCGGCCGCACACTGGCTGTCATGGGCCAGAAAAGCGGAACGGGAAGGCCAGCGCACGTTGCTGCGCGGCTGTACCTGGCGTTCGAGATTGTCGGTGTGCACATCCACCAGTCCGGGCAACAACCAGTCGCCCTGTCCGTCTTCACTGCCGGGTCGGGGATGCGGGTCTTCTTCCAGCGCTATGATTTTGCCGTTTTCATCCAGGGTCAGAGCGCCATGAACAATGCGATATTCCAGAACCATACGGAAATTACTGAAGGTCAGGGTTTTCATGGGACAGGCTCCGAAAAGGATGGGATGGAATATTGGCGATCAGCCACCTGAGCGATAAAGTCGGGGTCGTGAAATGCCGCCAGCACCGCCCGACCGGTTTTTTTGGCTTGAAGAATCTTGTTTTTGACCGCTGTGGCATTGCGACCATCCAGGGAAGCGGTCGGTTCATCGAGCAGAATCAGGGGGTGTTGACCGACAAAAGCTCTGGCCAGATTCACCCGTTGCTGTTCGCCCCCGGAAAAGGTGGCGGGAGGCAGGGCGTGCAGGTGTTGCGGCAGATTCAATTCCAGCAATATCTCAGTGGCGCGTTTCATGGCCGTTTGTGTATCGATGCCCTGATCGGTCAGCGGTTGCGCCACCAGCTCCAGGGTGGAGACTCTGGGAATGACCCGCAGAAACTGACTGGCATAAGCCATGACCTGTCGCCGCAACGCGATGATTTCGCGGGGGCTGCTTTGCAAAATATCCACCATACTCAGCCCGTTGCGCAGGCGGATGGCACCGGATTCTGCCCGATAATTCCCATATATTGTTCTCAGCAGGGATGATTTTCCACTACCTGAGGCGCCGACCAGCGCGACGCATTCACCGGCAGCAACGCTCAATTGTATATGGCGCAAAATAGGCAGATTCAAACCACCACGCAGATGCAACACAAATTTTTTGCTGAGCTTTTCAATTTCCAGAATATTCATGCCGGGAGCACCGAACTGACCAAAAGTTGGGTGTAAGGATGTTGCGGATCATCCAGCACCTGATCGGCCAGCCCTTCTTCGATGATTTCGCCCTGACGCATGACCGCAATGCGCTGGGCGAGGAGGCGGGCTACTGCCAGATCATGGGTAACCAGCACTACCGCCATATTTCCCGCAATAACCAGTTTGCGGAGCAGGTCCAGCAAGGCGGCCTGTACGGAAACATCCAGACCGCTGGTGGGTTCGTCCAGATAGAGCAGGGCGGGCTGACTGATGAGTGTGCGGGCAATCTGCAGGCGCTGCAACATGCCGCCAGAAAAAGTTTCGGGTAAATCATCCAGGCGGGTCGGATCAATTTCCACTTTTTGCAGCCAGTACAGGGCTTCCTCGCGCAATTGGCCATAATGGCGCAGGCCCATGATCATGCGTCTTTCAACGATATTGCCGCCGGCGCTGATTTCCATGCGCAGGGCATCGCGGGGATTCTGGCAGACAAAGCCCCAGGCCGTGCGTTGCAGATGCCGGAGTGCCTGTCTGCTGAGTGCAGAGACAGGACGCAGGCCCAGGTCCGGAGTGCTGGCCTGTATTGCGCCCTGAGTGGGCGACAAGCTGCCGTAAAGAAGATTCAGCAAAGTGGATTTGCCCGAACCGCTTTCGCCAACAATGGCCAGGATTTCGCCGGGATATAACTCCATGGATACATTGCGAACTACCGGCTGTTTGCCGTACTGAAAATGCAGATCGCGGACCATCAGGGCGGGTTGGGTGTTCACTTGCATGACGTTTTCCCGCAATAGTCGGTGTCAGAACAGACAAACTGTCTTTTGCCGCTGTCATCGAGAATGATTTCGTCCTTGTAGGAGCTGGTCGATCCACAGAGCGCACAGGGAGCTTGCGCCTGCAGCGGAGTAAAGGGGTAATCTTCAAAGGCCAGAGGCACGACACGAGTATAAGGAGGAACGGCGTAGAGGCGTTTTTCGCGCCCAGCACCAAAAAGTTGCAGGGCGGGATTCATGTGCATTTTCGGGACATCAAAAGCCGGAATGGGAGAGGGCGACATCAGGTACCGGTCATGCACCATGACGGGGTAATCATAGCCGATAGCCACGCGGCCATAGCGGGTAATGTGATCATAAAGCTGCAAGTACATCAGGCTGTAATCGGCCATGGCGTGCAAAATCCGGGTTTCCGTGCGGCGTGGTTCCAGCTTGAAGAGCGGCTCAGGCATGGGGACCTGATAGACGATGATCTGGTCGGCACGCAGTGCTGTTTCCGGGATCCGGTGGCGGGTCTGGATGATGCTGGCCTGTTGGGTGTCGGTCGTCGTGGCGATTCCGCCGGCTACGCTTTGGAAAAAATGGCGGATGGAAACGGCATTGGTGGTGTCATCGGCGCCCTGATCAATGACTTTGAGAATATCATCCTTCCCGATAATGGCGGCAGTTACCTGGATACCTCCGGTTCCCCAACCATAGGGCAGAGGCATTTCCCGGCTGGCAAAGGCAATCTGGTGACCGGGAATGGCAACGGCTTTGAGCAGGCTGCGGCGGATGGCCCGTTTACTGTTTTCATCGAGATAGGCAAAGTTATAGGGCATCATCGTGTTTTACCGTTGTGCCGGGCGATTGGGCGCGCAAAGCCCGTAATGTCGAAATTTCACTCTGAAAATCCACATGGTGGGGAAGCTTCAGATGTTCCACAAAACCGGTGGCTTCCACATTATCACAATGACTGAGCACGAATTCTTCATCCTGTGCGGGCGCTTCCACCTTTTCGCCAAGTTCCTGAGCGCGCAAGGCACGATCGAGCAATGCCATGGCGATGGCCTTGCGTTCATTGTGTCCGAAAACCAGTCCGTAGCCTCGGGTAAAGGTGGCCGTGTCCGGTGAGTCTCCCTGAAACTGGTTGATCATCTGGCATTCTGTCATTTCTATGCTGCCGATGCAGAGGCTGAAGCCCAGTTCTGGCGGGCAGATTTCGACTTTGACGGAGCCATGGCTTAATTCGGCAATAAAGGGATGGTTTTGCCCATAGCCGCGTTGGGTAGAGTAGGCCATGCCGAGCACAAAACCTTCATCCGCCCGCGCCAATGTCTGCAGGCGCTGGGCACGACTGGCAGGAAAACCGGGCGGAATTTGGGTGATGTCCCGATTTTCGGCATCTGCTGCTTCGGTAGAGCTTTTTTCAATCAGACCTTCTGTTTCGAGAAGATCCATGACGCTGGTTTTGTTCAGTGTGGCTTTTGGATGGATGCCGGAGGTGGCGCAGGAAGCTTCCGCTTCGTCCTGCGCGGGCAGATTCTGGAAATAACCGAGCAGACGATGGGAGTAATCATAGGTGGCTCCGAGTTGCTGGCCGCCGGGAACGTCCTTGAAGGCAGCAGATATATGTCTTTGCAAATGGGCCTGGCCAAGATTGAGGGGAACTGAATCCAGAAAACGACTTAATGTGGCGCGGTAGGCGCGGACGATAAATACCGCCTCGATACTGTCGCCCTGCGCTTGCAGAAGGGCTTTTGCGGCAATATCCCGGTCGTACAGCGAGGCTTCGGCCATGATGCGATCAATGCTCAGATGCAGGTGCCGGGCGATTTGTGCCTGCAGGTCGTCAGGATCTGGGGCATTTCTTTCGGCAACCAGCTGATGGGCGGCGTGAATGGCCTGGGCACCCCCTTTGGCGGCTACATAGGACATGACTTAATTCTCCCTGTCTGCATGAATGCTGATGGAGCGGGGCAGGCAAAGACATGCATTCCCGCAGCATAAAATCAGATCTATCCCGCGAGGATAAAGGCCCTGCTGCTTATGCCAGAAGTTCACGAATCCGGGTGCGAGCCGGGGGGCGGCTGTCCGGCTGCTGGCAATGCCGGGACCAGTCAACTGCAGAGGCGCTCCATCGCTCAGGCTGTCCAGCTCCAGAATCAGGGTGGCGCCTTTTTCCGGTTCTTCTTCACTGCCAATATTCAGCAAGTTTTGATCCCAATCCCAGTGCTTACCCGTGCCAAGGGCAAATACAGCTTGTTCTGGTGAACTGATGGGGACCCGACAGTGCCTGAGCAGCCAGGGCGCTACAGATTCCGGCATCTGGAAAACGCTGATCGGACTGGCACCATCCAGCAGGCTCAGGCAAATAGCCGCACAGGCAGGAGATAAGGGGGCTGAAGACAGTCTGTCAGACCATTCTGCTGTGTCGAACGCAAAAGTTTTACCGGGTGCGGACATGGCATTTAACAGGGTTCTGAAAACCTGCTGATTTTGCCCGCTGTTCATGCGCGCATGTTTTCCATGCTGAAAAACTGAACCTGGGTACGCTGCATTTTATCCACGACTGCCTGTTCATTGCGCAGGCGTTTTTGTTGCAAGGGCTGGATTGCCCGATGCCACAGATCTTGAAAACGGGCGGAATCTTGCAGCAAGGCATCCCAACGGGCGGCCCACAATGCTCTTTCAGTTTCCTGCCCCAATATCCAGGAATATCCGGTATGGCCTTGGGTATCCTCCACCATACAGCGGGTGATGCTGCATTCTCCCACCGGAAAAGGTGACCCGTTTCCGGCAATGCGTCCGTAAATCATGATGCTGCCAAGTTCCGGGCCTGCCAATATCTGATAATTTGGCCAGCTTTTAACCATGGCTGAAATCATCTGGATATCCTCCAGGCTGGCTACCGCCAGTTCCCGCATCCAGTCTGGGCGTTGTGCTACTGAATGCGTGAGGGGTGTGGGGCTGTTGGGCATATCCATCTTGATCTTGTATAGATGACTGGATCATAACAGGCATAAGCTTGGCCGGCAATGACTATGCTGCAGGTTGCAGAGCAGCTTCAGGGTCTGTTTCGCTGATTTCCTCCAGGCTACGATTTCCGGGTTCCAGGTTACGACCCAGGATCATGGTTACGATCAACCCGATGAGCGCTGTAAAAGCCAGTATCAACATAAGCCAGCCATCACCGACTGCGGCATGTACCGACGGCAGAAGGAAAACAGAAGTAGCTGCAGCAACGCGTGAGCATGCGGTAGCCAGACCATGTGCCGAAGCACGCAAATCGGTGGGAAACAATTCCACCGGTAAAAACCAGGTGGTGGATCCAGGCCCAAAATTATTGAAGAAGGTATAACCAAACAAGGTGATGGCCAGTAACCAGAGGGGCGGTTGTGCGACCAGCGCCACCAGCCCAAGCGTGCCTAAAAACAGCACATCCAGAGCAAAGCCAATATTCTGGGGCAAAAGACGACCAATTTTGCGGGTGGTCAAGGCCAGAAGTGCAATTCCACCCAGCGCAACCAGATCAAAAATGACGTTCCACAGGAGGGCTGCGGTATGCGAATGCACGCCAAAACTGCCCAGCAGGGTAGGCAGATAAATAATCAGACCATATCCACTGATATCCATCATCATCCAGGGAATCAATATCAATAAGGTCCGGCGCATCCAGGCGGGTTGAAACAGGGTTGCCCATGCGCGAATGGGTTGCTCATCCTGTTTCTGGGCAGCAATTGCCGCATGCAGTGCCTGACTGTCGGCTTCCGGAGAAATTTGGCGCAGAACCCGTAAGGCGTCCTGTGGACGGTTGTGGGCCATATACCAGCGCGGGGTTTCCGGGAGATTGCGGCGTAACCAGAGGACAGCAAGGGCAGGTAAGGCACCACTGATGAACATCCAGCGCCAGGCTTCAGGGCCGGTTTGCAAAAGCAGCAATCCGATAACAGCGGAAACAGCCGCCCCAATCATCCATAGGGTAAAAGCCCAGGAAAGGCCACTGCCCCGTTGCATTTTAGGCATGAATTCGGCGATGTAGCTGGAGCTCAAAGGGTAATCCATACCGACGCCAATACCCAATATGAAGCGCAATATGATAAGGGAGCTGACATCCCAGGCGAAGCCGGAAAGAATGGCGGCAATAAAAAATGTCGCTACATCGATCAAATAAAGGATTTTGCGACCATAGCGGTCGGCAATACGGCCGCCAATCAGCCCGCCCAGAGCCGCCCCCGCGAGAGTGGCGGCGCCCAACAGACCGGTCTGAACGGCCCCCAGATGCCATTGCGGTTTGAGGAGCAACAAGGCCACGGCAATGATGGAAAGATCATAACCATCCAGAAAAATTCCGAGCCCCGCCGCTATGACAATGCGCCGATGCTGGGAATTGATTTTGAGGTTATCGAAGTGGATGTGGATGAGTTGCATGGAGAAACTCCGTTTCCATAGGATGTGGACAAATCCATCGGCCCTGCTTTATTAATGCAGGATGCAAGGTCGATGGCATGTCTACAGCAATTATTTAATAATGTTTAATCTAAAAAGATGCCGTAATGGAAGCGTAAACTGCACGTGGGGTTCCCGGGCTGGCAAGGATACTACCCGCGCTGCCTGCACCATAATTACCGCCGGCAGAAACATATCCCTGTACGTTGTATTTGCGATTGAGTAGATTATCCAACATTAACGAAATCCGCATGATTTTTAGTCCAGGAATGTCATGATCAAACATGGTTGTTCTCGCGGATAAAGATAAATTCACAAGATTGACAGCTGAAAATGGTAACTGCAGTGTGGTTGGAGAGGCAGTAATATCACTGGAGAGATATGTGGCAGACTGATAATTGTCCAACGCTCTGATGCTCCATAAGGTTTGATCAGCATACATGCGATAACCTAGTCCAAAGTTGATGTTATATGTAGGAAGACCCGTTACCCTAGCACCATTTACTGCCTGTCCGGCGGCATCAACTGTATTTTCTGTGCCATGGAGAATGCTTCCCAATAATCGCGCGTTGAAGCCTAGATTATGACCATAAGCTAATAAAAAGTTTAGTCCGTTGATTGTTTAATTCGCAGGTTCAACAATGATATTTTGTGATTCTGCTTGAGTGATTTGAACTGCCAGATTACTGAGTTTCTGGTGAACAAATGAAACTTGACCTTCCAATGGACCTTGCGCATATTTCAATCCTGCCATATAAAAATTAATTTTTGCTGGTTGAGTAGGGGCAATAACTGGATGTGAAGCGCCTTCACCGTAGGCACTATCGATTTGAGTCTGATAGTTTTGTGACCATGTAGCAAAAGCGTGTAATGCAGGAGTAATTGTGGCATTAACGGCCACGCTAGGTGCGATTTTAGTGAAATTGGCAGTATCGCCAGCCACAGTGGGAAAGTCACCGATTGTGTCATTAGGAAATAAATCGGCGGAAGAGACTGATGTGACATTATTAATAGAAATATGATAATTTATAAGATTCAATCCTGGTGTTATGGTCAGAAAAGAAACCGGTGTTATTTTGTCTTGCAAAAATGCGCTTGCCGCACTCCAATGATCGTGATCATCTCGATAATAGACAGGACTATTACTCCCTAGTTCATGTCCGGGAATAAATGAAGCATAGCCTGCAAACGAAGAGTCATAGGTGGTTTGCTGATAATACCCGCCTACATCAATTTTGTTCCATGGAAGATTTATAGTGAAGTCACCCCGATAACCAAAATTTCCAGATGAGGTAGGATAATATTCAGTATCTAGTTTTGGAGCCATCACATAGCTGTCAACACGGACCTTAAGCCTGTTCCCTGCGCGATACCATACTGCGTTATGAAATTTGACATTACTTGACAGGTCGGTAGTCAGTTTCAGATAGCCGAGATAGGTGAGATATTTCTCATGTTTACGCCAGAGATTGCTCGATGGTGTATAGTAAAAACCCGAAGTAACCTGACTTAAGGCCGGACCTTCCACACCATTACCATTCACTGATCCGCCTGCAAATGGATAAACTGGAATCAAATGAGGGCGATTTTCTTCTGTATGATTAAAATAAAAACCCGCTGAAAACTTCCCGCTCTGGTATTTCTTTTGCGTCTTGACAAAGATGGCGGAGCTTTCGGATGGCCCTGTAAGTGAAGGACTGATCCGTGCCTGTCCGGTTCTGGTGTAGCCCCCAGCTATATAAGTTTTCCAGCCATCTATCGCACCAGTAGAAATGCCTGTACTAGCAGGCTCCTCGCTACTTGGAGTGGATACGAGGGTACGGTAGTCTTAGGGCATTGCTGATCTAGGGAAGGTTAATGATGGACGAAGACAAGCTGTTTACC